>JALYYX010000410.1 GCA_030946075.1 Bacteroidota bacterium
GCTCATAAACCCACCATAACTCCATCCCATTACACCCATTTTGGTTGAATCAATCATGCCTGTACTTATAACATAGTCTACTCCATTCATTAGGTCATAATAATCTTCACCACCCCAGTCTCTTTGGTTGGCTAATCTAAATTTTGCGCTATAGCCTGAAGAACCGCGGGGGTTAGATCGCAAAACAAATATTCCCTTTTCAGCCAGCGCTGCTATGGGATAGGTACCGCTGTTAGCAGCAATAAAATTTTGATTAAAAACACCAGCCGGACCACCGTGAACATTTAAAATGAACGGATACTTTTTGTCTTTCTCATAATTAAGAGGATACGTTAAGAGCCCTTCAATTTCCTGGCCATCCCGACTTTTCCATTTTATCAATTCTGTTTTTGGAATTGGGTATTTTGCAATCTCCGGGTTTACAGAAGAAATTTTTACTGGTTTAAATTCGGAAACAGAGCTAATGTATGCATCGCCTGGCATACCCGGATTCTGTAAAATAAACCCCCAATAAGTTCCTGTACGATTTAATGACGGTGCTGTTAGCAGATCTTTAGGGTTGGCATTCCATTCTGAAATTTCTTTTCCATCGGTACTTAAACGATAAATACTTTGCAAAGTTTTATTAGCTTCATTTACATATACGTATTTCCCATCCCGGCTCCATCCATATAAACTGGAATTTTCGCTGGGTGTAGTCTTCAATAACCATTTTTTGCCATCATTAATAGTGTAGATACTAACGTTTTGCTTTCCTCCCCACACCACAGGATCTTCAGAGGAAATGTAAGCAATGTATTTACCATCCGCACTAAAAATTGGGTTGTATTCACCTGCAGCAGTTGCTGCAATTTCTTTTACATTTCCTGAATTAATATTTACCATCGATATATCGGAATATACCATATCATTTGCCCCCGAAGTTTTAGCATGAGCATAAGCAATCCAGTTATTATCAGGGCTCCAGTCAATAGAACTTATATTTCTATTTTCTTTTGTAATCTGCTTTGTGTGCCGTTTATCGGCGCTATCCTTTTCATTCAGCCACAGAACATATAACCGTCCTAATTTTACTTCTTCATCCATAAAGTACCAGTCATTTTTTCCTTTCTTATTTTTTTCTTCTGAAGTGCTTGTTGAATCATTCATAACATAAGCAATCATTTTTCCATCCGGACTCCATTCAAAATCATTGATACTTGTTTTTACATCAGTTAGCCTTTCTGATTCACCACTCCCCACCGGTAATAAATAGATATTATTTTTGCCGTCACGGTTACTTGTAAATGCAATCCATTGTCCATCGGGGCTCCACTTAGGATTATCATTATTCTTATCGCCCCTGGTAAGTTGTATCGTGTTAGATCCTTCAGAATTGCTTAGAAAAATATGATTTATGTATTCACTGCGATCGCTTGTCATAACAGCTTCACGAACTGTATAGAGTACTTTTTTGCCGTCAGGAGAAACACGTACTGCAGTAACATTTTTCATTTTCAATGTTTGCTCAGGCGACCAATAACTTTTACTTTGAGTAAAGATATTTCCGGCATAAAAACAAAAGATAAACAGTAATAAATGTAATCGCATAAAAGAGGTTTTATTATTTAATGATAAGTGCACCATCTAAATTACAAATTAGAAATAAGAAACAGAATTAATAAAATAAAAGGTATAAAACAATTTGGAAATTACTTTATTAATAAGCCATTAGTTTTTCAATAGTCTGGTGCAATCGTGCTTTTGCTAAAAAATTTTTTTCTAATTCAAGATTAAACGGTACCGGCGTATCAAGCGATGCACAGCGCATTACAGGGGCATCAAGCCATTCAAAGCAATATTCATTTATCCATGCCGATATTTCACCGCCAATACCACCAAGCAATGTGTCTTCATGCAATATTAAAATTTTACCGGTCTTTTTTACGGCTTCTTTTATTGCAGCATAATCGAGTGGTAATAATGTTCTAAGATCAACAATATTTATTGAAATATTTTTATGCTGTTCTGCATAATCAATCGCCCAATGAACGCCTGCTCCGTAGGTAATAACACTTATATCTTCCCCTTCCTTTACCACTTTCGCCTTACCAATTTCAGTTTCATAATATTCTTCCGGCACATTACCGGCAACGCTTCTGTATAAAGCCTTATGTTCAAAAAACATTACAGGAT
>JALYYX010000421.1 GCA_030946075.1 Bacteroidota bacterium
ATGCCTTCACCATCAGTTGCAAACCAGATATTTTTTTGCCTATCCTGTAAAAAAGCTGTTATTGGTTTTTTGGGTGTGCCTTCCTGAGGAACAAAAAATTTGAGAGAATTATTTACAAGCTTTGCAATATCCCCGCTTTGTAACCCAACCCACAATTGGTTTTGATCGTCCTGAAAAATGCTTGTTATTGCGGGGTTTGTAATGGGATTATTCTGAAAGGGGATGATTGTAAATTTTATACCATCAAACTTATATAGGCCTTTTGTAGTACCTAAATAAATGTAGCCGTTGTTGTTTTTAAAGAGAGATAATATTTTTATTTTATCACCATCTGAAAATTTAAAATGCTTTACACCAGGCATTTGAGCATGGGTGGAATTTGCCAGCGTAAACAGGAAGAGTATAAAAAGATACTTTTTTAACCATGCTCTCATTAAGCAGTTTTTAGTTATCGGATTTTTAATTCGCTGTTTACCTCAACCTTTATTTCTGATGCAAGTTTATCATGAACCACTTTGGGAATAGGAATATTATGATCTGCAAGCAGAACGGTAAAATTTGATCTGATAGAAATTATTCCATTCTTAATTGTCATATCACTTTTAATAATTCTTTCCTGAGCAACACCATGAACAGTTAATGTACCTTTTGCTCTTACTGTTAAAACATTGTTTTTTGTGAAATCTACATCCTCTATAATTTTTCCGGAAAAAGTTGCATCAGGGTATTTTTCGCTTTCAAGATAATTTTCATTAAAGTGATCTTTTTGAAAATCACTATTAAACCCTTTGAATGATTTTACTTTAACTGAAAATGCAAATTGTTTTTTTTCTGTTTCAAGAATACCCTTTAATTCCGTGCTGGCAGCTTTTATTAACTCCAGTGGTGCATCGGAGCTGAAAGTGATATTGCCTTTGGAAACATTAAAAAAACTAAGAGGCTCCTTAAACGAGGAACTTAAAAATAATAATAATGAAATGGTTATAAAGAATTGCTTATGCATTATGTAGAGTAAAAATCATGTTTACTAAAACGTATTTCACCACGTTTTAGTGTGTTTTTTGCCAACAGTAAATACACGGGATAAATTAAAGCCAAGACTGATTTCGCCTTTTGCCCAGGATTGTGTGGTTGCGGGAATAAATAAACTTTCTGTCATTCCCTGTGCGTTGGTAAAATGAACCTGAAAAACGTGGCCTCCGGTTTCAATATCAAAACCTATAGAAAATGAATTTCGTGTGTCTGGAACTTTGTACTTCGGTAATTGATAATAATATTCAAAATTAAAACTTGTTCGTTTGCTTAATTTTTGTCTTCCGCCTACTCCCAATGCCCATACATCGTTTTTGCCTGCATCTAATGGCAGATTTCTATGAACCACTGAAGGCATTATCTGGAGCGATAATCCTTCGCTGAATTTTCTGCCAATAATTAATTGATGGGTATAGGTTACTCGTTTTGAAAAATGTTGTTTTAAATCTACTACTGTTGCATGTTGTAAGCCTGATGTATCAGTTTGAACGGCTGTAGTAAATACATAATCTATTGTAACGGGCATTTTTATTTTTCCTGTTGATTGCCTGGCTAATTTCCATTTTACTAAAGCATCATACGTTTTTTTAAAAGTACTTCTTCCAACCCCGATCATTAATGTATTGGTTAGCCCATAATCAAATCCCATACGCATTCTGGCAACATCTAACCCAAATAAATTGTAAGTACCCCCACCAGCTCCACCAATGGGTCCAAAACGATGAGAAATCTTTACATCTAAAACTCCTTTACCAGTAGTTTCAATAGTATGGCCGTTAACCAAACGGGTTGTTTTAAAAGTAGCAGTAACAAACTGGGTTTTGTTTTTATCTTCTGCTTTTAATTGCTCTTCTAATAATTTAGAAATATCAGTAGTATCACTATTTTGCTTTGGTTTTGTAGTATCCTGCGTAAAAGATTTTTTACAGAAAAAAGTAATAATTAGAAGGAAGAATAATTTTCTCATGTGCTGATTATTTTAGCCTTTTTTATAAGGCTCATACTTACAATCCACAGTAACATCAAGAGTTTCGGCAATATTGTTTATTACAGTAGTTGGAATTTTAATATTATAATCTTTCACCTTAATTTGAAATTTTGCAGCAGCATTAATCTTTCCCTGCGATATAGTAACAGTTCCCGGTACCTGGATATTTTTTGTAACACCATGGATTGTCAGGTCGCCCTTTACTGTTGTTGAATAAGTGCCATCCTTTGAAAAATTTACTTTGTTTAAATCGGGAATAATTCCTTTAAAATTTGCTTTTGGAAAGGTATTGCTTTCCATATAATTTTCATTGAAATGCTCTTCCATTAATGCTTTTTGAAATTTAAAGCTTTTAATAAGTACGGAAAAAACAAATTCGCCGGTTTGGGTATTTAAAACGCTGGAGACTTCGTTATTGGTTGCCCCAATATTTTCAACCGGGGCTTTGGAGAAAAAAGTTATTCTTCCATTACGTGTTATAAAAGTTTGGGCTGAAATAGTAAAGTAAAAAAAAGATGCAATAAAAATTAAAACAATTGTCTTTATCATATAAAATTTTTAATAGATTTTTAATTAATTATTTTGTGCTCCGTTTTTTATCCAGATTCTTATCTTAGAAATACTGCAAGCGTCTAGCTTGGGGCTGTTTTTAGGCATAAAATCAAATCCCGGATCGTGATTGATTACTCCTATCAGCATACCATTATTAACTAAAGATTTTACGGCCTTGTAATTATCCACTGCTATTCCATTTGGAGCATTGGGCCCCGAGTGGCAGCCTGTACAGTTACCGGATAAAACAGGAATTATTGAACCACTGTAAGTTACTTTTGTAGTATCGCAAACACTTATAATCGGCTTATCATATTTGCATCCAACCTGAACGCAAAAAATAAAAAATACAATACCTCCAATTAATAAACACGAAAAGATTTTCATTGTTAATTAATTTAAAGGTTTACAGCGGTTAACAATTACATCCATATTAATTCCATCACAAAATCCTCTTACGGTAATTAGGTTGCCAATTTTAGAATCAGCAATCTCTTCACCTTTATCCATTATGCATTTAACGCTAAACATTTCATCATTTGTTTTTAAGGAATAATAAATTTCCCCATCACTATTTTTGCCAATTTCTTTTATTTGTCCGGAAACTTCCACTTTTTTTTCTCCAACTTTTTCCGGCACATACTTTTTTTGTGCAGCAGTTTCATTGGTGCTAAAATCATTAAAAAGCTGTACCGCAGTTACTTTTATAGCATCACCTTTCAAAGGATCTTTAAAAGGTTTGTTCCACATTGTGTAACCAATAATTACGCCTGCACCTAATATGGCCAGGATGATTAATGCTATTAATGATCTCTTGCTCATGAAAATAATACAATAAAATTATCTTAATTACAATAGGAAACAGTGGGTAATTATTTCAACAGGAATAAATGATAATTGAACAGGAATAAAAAACGATTGAGATATGTAAAAGGTTGCCCTGGGAAGATTTTTTTATTGTTTCATTACATAATTTTCTACCGGCATACGGTTGGTAATACTTCTTGCCAAGGTCATCTCATCAGCATATTCCAGCTCACCGCCAAATGCAATACCACGGGCTATTGTTGTAATTTTAACCGGCAACTCTTTTATTTTTTTACCAATGTAATAAATTGTTGTATCGCCCTGAATGTTGGGGCTTAAGGCAAAAATAATTTCTTCACTCTTTTCATTTTTTATTCTTTCTATCAGCGAATCTATTTGCAATTGATCAGGCCCAATGCCATCCAGCGGAGAAATTATTCCGCCCAGCACATGATATAATCCATTGTATTGTTGAGTGCTTTCAATAGCAATTACATCACGAATATTTTCAACAATACATATCATTTCATGTCTTCTTGAATTATTGGAGCAGATGTTACATAATTCTTTATCGGATATATTATGACAGCGTGAGCAGAATTTAATTTCTTCCCTCATTCTTTGTATAGCCTCACTAAAATTTTTTACTTCTGCAACTTCCTTTTTTATAAGATGTAAAACCAATCGTAGTGCGGTTTTTTTTCCAATGCCCGGCAGTCTTGCAAATTCGTTAACAGCATTTTCTAAAAGAGAGGAAGAGAAGATCATGGCGCAAATATAAAGAAGAAGCACCCTCTAAATCTCCCTAAAGGGAGACTTGTAATTCAATATGTGGCAGAATCTTTTTCCATTACATAATTATTACTTAGGAAGTTCGATATTATCAATATCTTTTTCAAAATTTTCACGCAAAGAAAATTTTTGTAAAATGCTGTAAACTTTTTCAGGCTGTTTTTTTAAGGCAAAATTTCCGGGATCCCATTTGCCATTTTTATTCTCATCAAATAAAATTCTAAGCTCATATTCGCCGGGGTTAAATAAGGGAGCATTCCATGTATCAGATGTTAGAGGATAAGAATTTATTACTTCATTATTTTGTACAAATTGCAAAACAGGGCTTTTGTTTTTATTAAAATTTAAAAACTTAAGTTTTATGATTGCATAATCACTTTCTTTTTTTGTTTTAAAACGAATAGTATCAGATTTTACCAAAGCCAGCCCGGTACTGTCTGTAGCAACATCTTTCAAAATAAAAAGTTTATAGTCGCTATCTTCCTGCCATTTATTTTTTATAATTATTTTTTTATTTGTACTGTCTGTTATTATAGTTACATTTTTTAAAGGGTTATATAGTGTATCAGTTAAAATAATTTTTTGCTTATCAAAATTTTTGAGAGGCTTATTAAAATCTATTACAAGGTCATTCAGAATATCCTGTTTTTCAGAAGAGATTTTAGTGGAATATTTTAATTTTTTTTCTGTAGATGCAGCAGCCGTTTTTGGTTTTTCTTTCTCTTCAACATAAGCAAATAAATTTGCAGGGCTTGTATTGTTACTCACAATAACAGAACTATCTGCAAAAGCAAACATTTCGGCCTTGCTGTTATATGTTCTGCTGCCATCAGCATCTTTTAATGCATATATTTTATATTCTCCGGCTGAAAGATTTCTGAAACTAAAATTCCCCTGCCCATTTACCCTTGCAATGTATTTTGGTTTTAGTTTGATGACTGCTGAATCATTTAAATTTTTATAAAGCAATACAATTATTGTGCTGTCTACTTTTCCGGTTTCGGCTTCTGTAACTTTTCCTGATAATTCCAAAGAATCGAGAGTTGGGCCTGTGGCAAATACATAGCTGAAATTTTTTACCTGATTGTTTTCATTTATATCACGGATTGAATTTCCTAAATTGATATTGTAGGTTGTGTTAGGCTCTAAGGTATCACGCAGGCGTATGGTTACGGTTCTTAATTTATAATCTATATAAGGATTATTTTTTGGGGATGGTGATACCAGTAAATTCTGTTGCAATTCCTCAAGGTGCACATACTCATTAAAATTTAGAGTGATGCGGTTGCCTTTAAAATTTGTTGTTCCGCTTTTAGGGTTAGCGCTGATAAGTTGAGGCGGAATAGTATCTCTTGGGCCACCTGTTGGTGCCATAATTTGTGCACAGCCACTTGTAAGCACCACAATTTTTGGGATTAAAAGGCTTAACAGGAAAAAATATAAAATTCTTTTCATCTAATAATTGTTCGTCTCAGTGCAAACATAAATTCTTTCAATATTCTTATTTCCTAATAATCCCATAAAATCCTGTTTATATTTCTTCTTCTGACATTGCATGTAATGAAACAGCAAGCTTATTTTCTTTTACAAAGGTGCACCAGCTGCAATCTTCCTTTCCGCAGCCTGTATAAAAGTCGCGGTTCTGAATTTTATTCCAGACCTCCGATATTTGCTGTGAAACGGTTTCAATATCTTCGGGTTCAATAACTACTTTTTCAGTGTAGTACTGTTGGTTTTTATCAGGCTCTACAAAGTCAAATGTGGTGCTTATAACTTTCCATTTTTTGCCTTCGTAATTATCAACGAGAATTTTATAAAACACTGCCTGACGCCAATAATCGCCTCCATTGGGTTGTTTATCATTTGGCCGCCATAATTTTTCTTTTGTCCATTTGCTGGTAGCATCTCCGGTTTTATAATCAACAACATTCACGTCGTTTCCATTGTACTCAAGCTTGTCAATTTTTCCTTTTAGCGGAATGCCTTTGTAAACAACCTGTATGTTTCTCTCAATGCCAACGATCTTGTTCCAGGTCTGTGCATAATGATCGTAATAATTATTTAAGATCTCTTCACCATATTCAAGCCTTCTTTCAAAGCTTTCTTGGGTAAAATTTTCTCTATGCCTGCTCATATACCATTTAAAATCTGTAACAATATCTTCTTTGTAAAATAACTTTTGTTCATGATTCTGCATTTTTTCAAACAGTCGCTGAATTGCAAAATGCATAGCGCTTCCGAATGCAAGACTCTCTGATTTACCTGACGGAATGCGGATAAGTGTTTTAAAATAAAATTGCAGAGGGCATTGCAAATAATTATTAAGTGCAGATACATTCATCACAAATTTTTCAAGCAATGCAGTAATAAAATCTTCTTCGGCTTTTTCTATTTCAGGTTGTTGTGCTGTAAAATGCAGCATTTCAAATTCCATTGATTGTTCGGGAGAAACAGAAATTTTTTCTATCTGCAATGGATGTACCTGTAAAATTTCCTGGATGAACATTGATGGCTCTGCCTCTTTGCCATCTGCTTTATAATTAAAATAAGAGATGTATAAAAATTGCTCCGCACGTGTTAATGCAACATAAAATAATCTTCGCAACTCCTCTTCGGTGCTGCATGAAGGCAATGACGAAAACATGGTATCGGGAAAAGTAAATCCCCTGTTTTGCACTTTTTTCTTTTCCCAGAAATGCGCATTTACACCTGCAAAAAAAACATGTTTAAACTCCAAACCTTTTGCCCCGTGTGCAGTGAGAAGATTAACACCATTATCATTTCCTGAAATTTGAACCAATGGCAAAGGAATATTTTCATTCTCCATTAAGTCTACAATTTCCATTAATTCTTTAACTGATAATAAAGGATTGCGGGCTGTTTCTTCTTTAATAAAATCGAACAACGCAGTTAATACCTGCATTAAAAATATCTTCTCATCACTTTGCATTATGTATTTTAGTACACCTGCTTCGCTAATAATATTTTCAAATAACTGCTGCAACGTTACATTGCTTACATCTGCAATTAATTTTTCAAGAACAATGCTTGTATTTTTTAATTTTTCGTCTATGCCTTTATCAAATAATGAAGAGGGTAATTGACTTGCTTTTTCAACCAATAATCTTCTTAATGAAAATTGCCCGCTGTATTTTTTTTGATTTGTTTCAACAGTAAGTTTAGCAACTTCAATCGGCGGAATTTTATAAAAATCAAAATGTAAAATCTCGAAAAGTAATTCATCACCGGCGTAAGGAATTTCATGCTCGGCTGCCAGGTAACGGAGTATATGAATTATTTTTTTTGCAAAAGCGTTCCCAAGAATATTGATATTTCTTTTTGAAAAAACAGGAATACTTTTCAGCCTGAAATATTTTATAAGCTCTTCGCCATATTTATTTTCTTTATAAATAACAGCAATGCGGTTTGGTTCTGTGCCTTTGCTAACAAGGTTTTCAACCTGTAACGTAATATGAGCCATCTCATCTTTTATAGTTGGATATTCTCTTACCACAGGCTCATGCAGCAGGTCTTTTATTTTTATGTTAGATGAAACAAGATCCTTGGTTAACCCTTCAAATTTTTTTATAAGACGTTCACTGTTATTATCAATTAAAGTTTTTGAAATATTAAGAATGGGTTGGATAGAGCGGTAATTATTAGTAAGCACAACTTTTAAAAGATCGGTGTATCCTCCTGCAAAGGTTTCCATGTTCTCAACATTGGCTCCCTGAAATCGGAAGATGCTTTGGTCATCATCTCCTACAACAAAAATATTTGGTGACTGCCAGTAACTGATGAGCAGTTCAATAATTTTATTTTGTGTTCCGCTTGTATCCTGGTATTCATCAACCAAAATGTATTGAAATTTTTCCTGATAATTTGCGAGCAAATTTTTATTTTCTTCAAACACTTTTATCACCCAGTTTATCATGTCATCAAAATCGTACAGGTTGTGTTTGTTCATAAGCCTTTGAAAGTTCTCAAATTCATTTACTGCAGTTCGAAGCCTTTCCATTTTTAATTTTTCATTTTCAAGTGCTGCAACTTTTACATCTCCTTTTTTATAGGGCCCCGATGCTCTCTTATAAAAATATTCATCCCGTGTTGGCAGGTCTTTTATGTACTCATCAATTTTTTTATTGATGTAAGATGCCGTCCAGCCCTCATTCTTCATGGCTGAAAATAAATTGGTAAGGCTGTATATTTCGCAATACACATCGCCACGATATCTTTTTAGTAAATGATTTTTGGGAAAGGCATCTATCAGATCTTTCATCAGTTGCACACGCTGCAGATCGGAAACCGGATTTAAACTATTCTTATCAAACAACGAAAGATTATCCTGTATAACATCATTACAAAAAGCATGAAACGTAAAAATGTTTACCCTGTAGGCATCAGCGCCGATGAATTGTACCAGCCTGCGGCGCATGGCAATTACGCCTGCATCAGTATAAGTAAGGCATAAAATATTATGAGGAAGAACATCAGTTTCCAACAAAATTTTTCCGATCCGAGCTGCAAGAATTTGTGTTTTGCCTGTTCCCGGCCCTGCAATAACCATCACAGGACCTTCGATACTATCCACAGCTTTACGCTGTTCAGTATTTAATTTTTCATATTCTTCTGTAAATTTTTTTTGGAGAATGTCCCGGTAATTGTGCATGGTCTGCAAAGTTAAGATGTGCATATCAATATTTGGTCATTCAGTCATTGGTCATCAAGTAAATAAAAAGTAGATTAAGTTAAACATAATGACTTACTGACTAATGACCATTTACTATTTACCCCGGCATTCTTGTAATATATTTTTCCATTTGTTTTACCTGGTCAACAATTTGGGGAGTTGTAGGTTTTAGTGATTTTACTTTTCTAAAATATTCTTTCGCTGCTCTAAATTCCCTTTTATTTATCATAATTGAGGAGAGTTGTAAGTAAGCAGCAGCTTGATTTTCCTTATCCGGCAAGCCTGAGCGAATGGCCTGTCGAATATATTTTTCAGCTTCTTTTATATTTCCTTTTTGCATGGAAAGCATACCCAACTGCAACTGATTTGCGCCTTCAGCTTCCTTCATCGGGCTGCCTAAAGAAAGGCTTTTTTTCATGTGGGTTTCTGCAGTTGTATAATCCTGTTTTACCATGGCAAGATTTCCTTTTATGGTAAAATAAACTGAACGGACAGGCTTAATAAGCAAACCCGGAAACCAAATAGAATTGATAACTTTTTCTGCACCTTCCATATC
>JALYYX010000001.1 GCA_030946075.1 Bacteroidota bacterium
TAAGGATAGTATATTATTTTATTTTAGGTACGCACATTCCCTTAGCAGGAATTATTTTGCCATTCATTTTATTTACGGCTTACAGATCATTAACAGGCGAATATGATCGTCATAAAAAATTAGCAAGGATCACCTACCCGATCTGGCTCTATGTTGCCATTACTGGTGTGGTTGTTTATGTAATGGTCAGTCCTTATTATACTTAATTATATTTCCAACTCGTCAGCAGGGTCCCAAAACAATTTTTTAAAATCTACAATTACATCTTCTTTTACCTTTATTTTTTCCTTTGCAAGCAGTTCTTCCATTAATGAAGGCGTTGCAAAATGTGCTTTTCCACTAAGCATACCGTTCCTGTTAACAACCCTGTGGGCAGGAACTTTCGGTATGGCTGAATGTGCTGCATTCATTGCCCAGCCTACCATTCGGGCCGATGACTTTGTTCCCAAATAGTTAGCTATGGCTCCGTAAGAAGTTATTCTCCCTTTTGGTATTTGTCTTACAACTCCATAAACATTTTCAAAGAAACTGTATTGGCGTGTAAGCGTTCTCGGCTTTTCATCACCGGCCCTTTGCTTTTTAGTCTTTGATATTGAAATATTTTTTTTCAAAATTTATTTCTTTTCTTTTTCGAATCTCATTGATAATAATTCGCTCCTCTTTGGCTCGTGTACATTTTTATAATTGTATGGACAATGAGTGCAGCCATTACCGCAGCAATATCCTCTCTCCAAAAGAAATTCTTCAGTAAGCGCCGTAAAACTATTATCATTAATATATAAATCATCATCAGTTAAGTCGTCATCCATTACTCTTTCTTCATTTTTTATAAATTCATTTAATGTTTCATCATTATCATTTATTTTTTCTGGCAACGTAAAACATAAATAAAAAACAGCATTGCTTTTCGAAATATTCATACTCTCATAATGCGTTTTTATTTTTAATTCCTCTTTTACATTTTTGTTTTTATAAAGATCAGGAAAATCAGAAATTGTTTTTAAATCATAAAACTCTATTACTTTTTTAGTGAACTGATAAAGATCAGGTGAATCAGTTTTGAGGTGAATAAAACCATCCCGCTTTAGAAATTGTTTGTACATTCTCAAAAATTTTGGATGCGTTAATCTTTTTCTTGCTTTAGATTTTCGCAAATAAGGGTCGGGGAAGGTTATCCATATTTCATCTATTTCTTCTCTCCCAAAATACTCATTTATTTTATCAATTTGTGTTCTTAAAAAAGCAGCATTATTAATTTTATTGTTCAGCGCAAACTTAGCTCCGGCCCATATTCTATTTCCTTTGATATCAATTCCAATAAAATTCTTATCAGGATGTAATTGCGCAAGAGCGATTGTATATTCTCCTTTACCACAAGCAAGTTCAAGAATTATTGGATGATCATTTTTAAAAAATGTATTCCATTTCCCTTGCATGTTCTCAGGATATTCCAGCACATTCGAAAATGTTTTTATCTCCTTAAAACGTATAAGTTTTTTTTGTGCCATAAGCAGCAAAGATAAATTGAGAATTATTTTTTGATTAACATTCGCTTTTCATTTATTGAGTATTTTTGTTGCATCAGAATATCCTCAAAAAAATAGTATGATAAAAATATTTGTTTTTGTTATTGCATTTATTTCTTTCCATTCATCCTATTCGCAACACATTGAATATCGGGATAAGAGAAAGATTCAGGGCAATGTTCCTCCTCCTTCCGGAACTACTACTCTTTCACCAATTAATCATACTCCTCCAAAAGATAAACAACCAATAGCAACCTCTGATACTGTGGTGGTAAATAAACCTGTTGTTATAAAACCTACTGAAACAAAAGATACTGCTGTCTCTCTTTCTACCGCTTCCCTTTCAAGAAATGCAAATATGCCCGGTATAATAAGAAATAAAAAAATGCCGGAGCTTATTACCGGATGCAATTTAAGTGCCCCGCCAGATAAGATGCCACAGCTTCCAATTGTTATTAATGATGTTGCTCCGGAACTTGTTGCTAAATTAAAAGAGAGATATAAAAATCGTATTTACAGCATTACAGGATTAAATATGATTGATGTGCGGTTAAAATTAAAATTAAAGATCTGCGATAAGGATGGTGCAAAATTCAGAATAGAATACCTTGATAAAGATGGTAACATAGTAAATGATCCCAATCTGGATTATTTTGAATTTTAATTTCCCTATAGCTAATCCAATAATTTTTCAAGAATAACGTTGTATTACAGAAGAAAATCCAATGTAATGGCAACAAAATTAAATCTTGACAAATTAGACCTCCAGATAATTCATGAAATGCTGCATGATGGCGAGGCACCATACGCTGAGCTTGGTAAAAAATTATTTGTAAGCGGAGGTACAATTCATGTACGTATAAAAAAATTGGAAGAGCTTGGAATTGTAAATGGAAAAAAGATAAATGTTGATCTTAAACAATTGGGATATGATATAACAGCATTTGTTGGAATAATTTTGGAAAAAAATTCAATGTATGATGATGTTGCAAGAGAACTGCAGAGCATTCCTGAAATTGTAAGACTGAATTACACGACCGGCAATCACAGCATGTTTATAGAAGTTATTTGTAAAGATATTAGTGAGCTTCGCTGCGTATTGCACGAAGAGTTACAAAAAATAAAAGGTATAGAAAGAACAGAAACTTTTCTTTCACTTAATGAAGGCTTTAACCGCAGTGTTCAAATAGCACCTGCCTTATCCTTATAATTTTCCTCTCACATCAAGTGCATCTCTTAAGCCGTTTCCTAAAAGATTAAAAGCGAGAACAAGAATCATAATCGCAATTCCCGGAGCAATGGCCAGCATTGGATTATGCGTAATAATAAAATTGTAATTTTCTTTTATCATAAGGCCCCAGCTTGGTTGCGGCGGCTGAACACCAACACCTAAAAAGCTTAAACCTGCTTCTACAATAATTGCTGTAGCAAAATTAGATGCAGCAATAACAATAACGGGCCCTAAAACATTAGGTAAAATATGACGAACAATTATTCTTATATCTTTTATGCCAAGTGCCTTTGCTGCCTGAATATATTCCATTTCTCTTAAGGCGATCACCTGGCCTCTGATTAACCTTGCAACTGAAACCCACATCGTTAATCCTACTGCAATAAAAATTTGCCAGAAGCCTTTTCCAAGGGCTAATGTAATTCCAAAAACCAATAATAAAGTTGGAATGCTCCAGATAACATTAATAAGCCACATAATAATATTATCAGTTCTGCCACGAAAAAATCCTGCAACGGAACCAAGAAGTACGCCGATAGTAAGTGAGATTAAAACCGTTATCAAACCCACAGCCAGGCTCACTCTTACACCCACAATTAAACGGCTCATAATATCTCTCCCAAATCTGTCTGTGCCCAGCCAGAATGTTTTAGAAGTGATATAATTCTCCATAAGTTTAGATTTATTAAATGCAATCCTTTCCTCAACACCATCATCAATAAATTTTTGAACAATTACTGAATCGTTTTTTTGCTCATAACTATTTATAGGAATAAGATTGAATGCATCTTCTTTACCGTATAGCAATCTTTTAAAAAAATTGGTATTCGATATTTCTTTTTCTTTTTTTACTTTAATAAATTCTTTTTTGTATCCCGGTTTTTTAGCCTGTATCTCTACAATTTGTCTGTCAGCATTTGGTGTGGAGTCGTTAGCAATAAAATAGGCAAAGATGCCGGTGAGAATTGCAATAAAAATTATCATCAACCCAAATATTGCGCCTTTGTTTTTTTTTAACCGACGCCATGAAGTTTGAGTAAAAGAAAAAGATTTGTGTTGCGTCATTGTTTTATTTTACTTTTCTTTCTTTCCACTTATAAGAACCAAATTTCCCCAGCCATCCTGCAATAATAATATACAATATATGAAATGGTTGCGCCGGCGGGAACCACCACAAAAGTTTTTCTTTGTTAAAAAACTTTGCAACTGGGTAAATAAAAAATAATTCTACAATTGTTTTAAAAAACAAAATACCAGTAAACCCCAAAAGCATTGAATGATAAAAGAAAGAATAAATTCCAAGGAATACTATCCATGCATTAAAAAAATAAACCAGTAAAAGAACAGATGTAATATTTTTATCAGCATATTTATCTGATTTACTTGCCCACCTAATTCTTTGGTTAATAAATTCTTTTAAAGAAGTTGCCGGGGCAGTATTCACAATAGCCCGCTGCGATTTTAAAAACATAACTTTATCAGGATAGTGTTCTGACATTTTATGCATCAGCAGCATATCATCGCCGCTGGCAATATTATCTATCCCTGCAAAGCCACCTACTTCATAAAATACTTCTTTCTCATAAGCAAGATTAGCGCCATTACACATGCTGTGAAATTTTTTATAAACTGATGCTCCTGTAATTCCCTGTAGGGTCATAAAGTCGAGAGACTGGAATATTTTTAAAAAATTGTTTTCTCCATAATAAGCTACAGGTGCCGCAATAAAAACGGGATTATGTTTTTCATAAAAAGATACTATTGTTTGCAGCCATTCTTTAGGTACAATGCAATCAGCATCTGTAGTAACAATTAATTTACCTTTCGCTTTTAGAATTGCAATTTCAATGGCCTTCTTTTTATAAGAATTTATTTTTTCAACTATATGATCTTTTAAGAAAATAAGGGCAACATTTTTATCAGTAAAAGATTTTACAATCTCTGTCGTAGTATCGGTTGAAAAATCATCAACAACAATTACTTCAAACAAATGCTGAGAATAAGATTGGTTGACTATTGATTTAAGGCAAGCACCAATATTTTCTTCCTCATTTCTTGCGGAAATAATAATAGAAACAAAAGTTTGTCCATTGTCAATAGTCAATTCTCCATTGTCTATTGGCATTTGCAACCAGCTTTGCCGATAATAAATGATAAGGCAGCTATAGATAAGAAAGAGAATTATGGTAATTGCAATTAATATCATTCTTAACAAAAATAAATTTTTACAATTCAAATTAAATATTATCTTTGTTTAGTTGTTTAAACAACTATATGACAAACAACCAATTTAAAAAAGGCGAGCTCTACAGTTTTATCACAGGTAAAGCTTCTACTGCAATTGCAAGAAGATTGCAAAAAAATTTTAATCAGAAGGGATTAGCAATTACAATAGAGCAATGGAGTGTTTTGTATCACCTATGGAAGCAGGAAGGGCAAAGCCAGCAACAATTGTGCGACGCAACTTTTAGAGATAAACCCAGTATCACAAGGCTGGTGGATAATCTTGAAAAATTAAAACTGGTGAAAAGAGTTCCTTCAAAAGAAGACAGGAGAATAAACCTTATTTATTTAACTAAAGAAGCAATTCAGTTACAGGAAAGATCTATGGACGTGGCAAACCAAACATTGAATGAGGCCTTGAGTGGTGTTACAAATGGGCAGATTGAAATTGCCAAAGAAGTTTTACATACAGTTTATGAAAACCTAAAAAGCCCCCTCTAAATCTCTCCGCCTTAGGCGGATGACTTTGAAGAGCTAATAACTTTAAAACAATTTTATGGAAACAAAAACAAACAAATTATTAAAAGGTGGCGAATGGCTGATAAAAGAAAGCAATGCTTTCGAAACTTTTACTCCGGAAGATTATACCGAAGAACAATTGATGGTTCGTGATATGTGCATCCAGTTTCTGCAAACAGAAGTGATTCCTATTGTTGAAAGACTCGATAAAATGGAGCCCGGTCTTATGCCCGCCTTAATGGAAAAAGCCGGTGAACAAGGTTTGCTCGGTGCTTCTGTTCCGGAAGAATTGGGAGGCTTGGGTAAAGATTTTGTTACATCAACTTTAGTAAGTGAAGGGCTTGGCGGAGGCTATTCATTCAGCGTAGCAATGAGTGCTCACGCAGGTATCGGCACTTTGCCTATTTTATATTTTGGAACAGAAGAACAAAAGAAAAAATATATTCCAAAGCTGGCAACAGGCGAATGGAAAGGGAGTTATGGCTTAACAGAACCAGGAAGTGGTAGTGATGCATTGGGGGCAAAAACAACTGCAACACTTTCTGCAGATGGAAAGAATTATATTTTAAACGGGCAGAAATGCTGGATAACAAATGGCGGCTTTGCGGATGTTTACACTGTCTTCGCAAAAATTGATGGTGATAAATTTACAGCGTTTATAATTGAAAGAGGAATGGAAGGTTTTACCCAAGGACCTGAAGAACATAAGATGGGAATCAAAGGTTCATCAACTGTCCAATTGTATTTTCAGGATTGCAAAGTACCTGTTGAAAATGTTTTGGGAGAAATCGGTAAAGGCCACATCATCGCTTTTAATATTTTAAATATTGGCAGATTAAAATTAGGAGCAGCAACAATAGGCGGTGCAAAAATGGCTTTGAGCAATTCCATTGAATATGCAAATACAAGAGAACAGTTTAAAACTGCTATCTCAACTTTCGGTGCCATAAAACATAAGATAGCAGAAATGGCCATTAAAATTTTTGCAGATGAAAGTGCATTGTACCGCACTGCAAAATGGATTGATGAAAAAGAGCATGAATTATTATCAGCCGGCAAACCCTTTAATGAAGCCTTGCTTGGCGCAGCGGAAGAGTATGCAATAGAGTGTGCGATTTTAAAAGTTCATGGCAGTGAAGTGCTTGACTTTATTGTTGATGAAGGCGTACAAATACATGGTGGTAATGGTTTCAGCGATGAATATCTTATCAGCAAAGCCTATCGGGATAGCCGCATCAATCGTATTTACGAAGGAACGAATGAGATAAACCGGTTGCTTACGGTTGATATGATCTTAAAACGTGCTATGAAAGGAAAGCTTGACCTGATGGGCCCTGCCATGAATGTACAAAAAGAATTAATGAGCATTCCTGAATTTGGAAATGATGATGAAGGTTCTTTTGCTAATGAGAGAAAGGCAATTGTAAATATGAAGAAAGCAATTTTAATGACAGCAGGTGCTGCAGTACAAAAACTGATGCAGAACCTGCAACACGAGCAGGAAATATTAATGAACATTGCGGATATGATGATAGAAACTTTTGTTGCCGAAAGTTTATTATTGCGGGTTATAAAAATGACAGATAAGAACGGAGAAACAGCATCACAAAATCAAATTGATATGATGCATTGTTATTTAAATGATGCAACTGACAAAGTAAATAAATGTGGTAAAGAAGCCATTAATGCATTTGCCTCTGGCGATGAGCAAAGAATGATGTTGTTGGGTTTAAAACGCTTTACCAAATCAGAACCATTTAACAGTAAAGAAGCAAGAAGAAGAATTGCTGATAAACTAATTGCGGAAGGAAAATATTGCTGGTAAAAGAATTGTTTTAACTACAAAGCAGGCTTAAATTAATTACTTAGACTGAAGTTGGTTAAGCTTTTCAGCTTCTTTTTTCAGATCAATAATAATATTTTTAATGCTTTTTAATTCTTGTTTATTTTCTTGCGGTGATAGCTTTTCTATTCTTTCCTTTTGTTCCTGAAAAAATAATTCCGTATCTTTTTTTGACAGTAAGCGATATTTCGCTGCCTGTTCATTTAATTCATTCTTATTCATTTTCTAACTCGTTTAATGTTTGCTGTAATTCGTTTATTAAATCAAGCGATTCATTTAAATAGTCTTCCTTTTCTTTTTCAGTAAATCCTTGCAATTTTGTACTCTCCCTGACTTTTAGTAAAACTTTCAGATATTCAATTTTTTGCCTGATTTCCTCCTTTGTCATGAATATTTAAAGCTACAAAATTTTATTTGACAACTATAACCAAGCTTTCAAAATGCAAGAAGAAGAATTGCGGATAAATTGATAGCTGAGAATAAATATTGCTGGTAATTCTTCTCAAGATTTTACTAATTTTACCATCTTCATTATGTAACTTTATTGTGAAATAAATACAGATGAGTGAAACAATAACACCTGCAAAACCTGCATTAACAGCAAAAGATTTTTCAACAGACCAGGAAGTAAGATGGTGCCCCGGGTGTGGTGACTATTCCATTCTTGCACAGGTTCAAAAAATAATGCCCGGTCTTGGTATTCCAAGAGAGAACATTGTAATTATTTCCGGTATCGGGTGCAGCAGCCGCTTTCCTTATTACATGAACACGTACGGAATGCATAGCATTCATGGCCGGGCAACTGCTATTGCCAGTGGGTTAAAAGCAAGCCGCCCTGAATTGAGCGTATGGATTGTTACTGGTGATGGTGATAGTTTAAGCATCGGTGGCAACCACACCATTCATTTATTAAGAAGAAATTTTGATGTAAATATTTTGCTTTTCAATAATGAAATTTATGGCTTAACCAAGGGACAATATTCACCAACATCAAGAGAAAATAAAGTTACCAAGAGCACACCATTTGGCAGTATCGATCATCCATTTAATCCTGCTGCTCTTGCCTTAGGTGCAGATGCAAGTTTTGTTGCAAGAAGTATGGACAGAGACCCTAAACATTTACAGGCAATGATACTGCGGGCACAGGAACACAAGGGCGCATCTTTTTTAGAGATATACCAGAACTGTAACATTTTTAATGACGGTGCATTTGAAATATTTACAGAGAAAACTTCCAAGCAGGATGAGGCAGTTTTTTTAGAGCAGGGTCAGCCATTAATTTTTGGGGCTCAAAAAAATAAAGGAATTAAGTTAGATGGATTAAAGCCTGTTGTTGTTGAACTAGGAAACGGGGTCAGCCCTGAAGAATTATGGATACACGATGAAAAAGATTTTTACAAAGCACAGATACTTTCACGCATGTTTGACGATCCCAGGATTGAAGGCCACTTCCCCAGACCATTCGGTGTTTTTTATCAAAACGCAAGGCCTTGTTACGAAGATGGGATGACAATGCAGATAGACGAAACCATCGCTACCAAAGGAAAAGGTGATCTTGATAAATTATTAAGAGGAAGAGAAACGTGGACGATTAATTAAAAATTATTTTTATGCAAAAGAAATATCACATCAG
>JALYYX010000034.1 GCA_030946075.1 Bacteroidota bacterium
TCCAAATTCTCTTTGTATATCTTCTAAAGAAATATCAGTGTCCTCAACTGTATCATGCAGCAAAGCGCAAATGGTACTGCGAACACCCAAACCGATTTCTTCAACGCAGATCATTGCTACTGCAAGCGGATGCAAAATGTAAGGTTCACCGCTTTTGCGCCGCATTGTTTTATGTGCATCCACTGCCATTTCAAAAGCTGTGCGGATCATTTCTTTATCTCCGGCCTTTAATTTTGTTTTTAAAACACGCAGCAATGCCCTGTAGTGACGAAGGATTTCCTTGCGTTCCTGATCTTCAGATAAATTATAAACTGGTATTTCTGCTACTGCATCCATTAATTACGAATTTACGAAAAAATGGGCATGGGCTTACAGTGATTGTGTGCAGGAATTATAAAATCATTGTCAATCATCTTTTCTCTTTCCTTCAAAACCCATACTTTTGCAGCCCTTAAAAGCCCATGTGGTGAAATTGGTAGACACGTCAGACTTAGGATCTGATGCCGCAAGGTGTGGGGGTTCGAGTCCCTCCATGGGCACTTTTTTTAAGTAAGAAGTAAATAGTGTAAATAAAGTATGTATAGTAAGCCCATCTTCTCTTGATACTTCTATCTTACTTACTTTATATATGCTAAATACTTTATTTACTTTTCATACTTTATATACCTAACAATGGCAGAAGTTACAAGAGAAAATATTGGTTTATTGCACGATAAATTAACGGTTAAACTTTCTAAAGACGATTATTATCCTTCTTTTGAAAAATCAATAAAAGAATATAGTAAGAAAGCAAATATTCCGGGTTTTAGAAAAGGAATGGTACCGGCAGGAATGGTTAAAAAAATGTATGGGGCTTCTGTATTTTATGATGCAGTTATTAAAGAAGTAGAAAAAGAAATTCAGAATTATCTTACTAACGAAAAGCCTGATTTTTTTGCGCAGCCTTTGCCAATGAAAACTGATCTGCGCAATCTGGATATGAATAATCCTGAAGATTATGAATTCCCTTTTGAGATAGGTTTAAAACCTAAGGTTGATGTTGATCTTGCAAAAGCAAATCTTACGTTTCACAAAGTGAAAGTAACAGAGGAAATGATCAATGAAGAGATTGAACGTTTACAAAACCGTCATGGTAAAATGCTTGATCCGGAAACTGTTACCTCAGAAGAAAATGTTTTGAACGTAAATTTTGTTGAAGTTGATGCCGAAGGAACCCCTGTGCCAGATGGTGTCTCAAAAGATAATTCTTTATTAGTAAAATATTTTACTCCTGCTTTTCGTGAGCAATTAATAGGTAAGAAAAAAGATGATAGCATTGTTCTGCAATTAAATAATGCATTCGAAGAAAAAGAAAGAGAATGGATAATTGGGGACCTTGGATTAAATAAAGAGGATACATCTGCAGGTGATAAACATTTTAAAATGATCATCACCAAAGTGGGATTGGTTGAAAAAAGAGAATTGAATGAAGAATTTTTTAACGAAGTTTTTCCCGGTAAGGAAATAAAAACTGAAGAAGAATTTCGCAATGAATTAAGAAATGAAATACAAAAGCATTGGGATGTACAAAGCAGGGTGCAACTCCATGATCAACTATATCATTTTCTGTTAGATACCCCAATTCAATTTCCTGATGAATTCTTAAAAAGATGGTTACAACGAGGTAGTGAGAAAGAAAAATCTGAAGATGAGGTTGAGGCAGAATTTCCCTCTTTTATCAATCAATTAAAATGGACATTGCTAAGCGATAAATTTATTAAAGAAAATAATTTAGAAGTTTCCCAGGAAGAATTGCGTGAAAACATGAAGAAAGAAATTCTTCAATATTTCGGGCAAATGAAAATGGATGGCGATACCAGTTGGATTGAAAGCTATATTGACAGAATGATGAAAGATGAAAAACAGATTGATGCCAGTTATAGAAGGCTAATCACAGATAAATTGTTTTCTTGGGCTGAAAGCCAGGTGAAGCCTGAAGAGAAAGAAGTTACTTCAGAAGAGCTGACCGCGATGCAGCATAATCACCATCATTAGTTGTCAGATGTGAGTGGTTAGTTGTCAGCAATCTATAAGTCATTTAGTCATTAAATCATTATTTTTAATTTTGTAAGCCCCTTTATGGGTTGGGGTATAATATTTGGGAACTTTCAACCCAATATGTTTCTACTAAATTTAAAATATGAATCACGGAAAAGAATTTGAAAAATTTGCTGTTAAACATCAGGGCATCAGCAGCCATACATTACACGATTATGTTCAACATAATGTAACAAACCTTACTCCAAACATCATAGAAGAGCGCCCCATGAACATTGCAGTAATGGATGTTTACAGCCGTTTGATGATGGACAGGATAATTTTTTTGGGATATCCCGTAAGTGATGAGGTGGCTAACATTATTACCGCTCAATTATTATTTTTAGAAAGTACTGACCGTACAAGAGATATTCAACTCTATATAAATTCTCCGGGAGGTTCGGTATATGCAGGCCTGGGATTGTATGATACAATGCAATTTGTAAGCCCTGATATTGCAACTATATGTACAGGCATGGCTGCAAGTATGGCTGCAGTTTTAATGGCTGCCGGTGCGCCGGGAAAACGCACAGCATTAAAGCATTCACGGATAATGATGCACCAACCAAGTGCAGGTGCAATGGGGCAGGCAAGTGATGTAGAGATAACAGTAAATGAAATAAGAAAAGTAAAACATGAATTGTATGAAGTGCTTTCTTATCATACAGGCCAAACTGTTGAAAAGATCGCCAAGGACAGTAATCGTGATTATTGGATGACGGCACCTGAAGCAAAAGAGTATGGTTTGGTGGATGAAGTTTTATTGATCAACTCAAAAAAAGATAAAAAATTAAAGCCTTAAGTATGAATTTTTATAATAAGCAATTTATAAGACTGGAGGATGACGAACCCAAAGAAATTCCCGATAACCCTATGGAAAAAATAATGGGAGGGATGATGTTTGATAAAAAATTTATTGAGCAGAGAAAAATATTCTTATGGGGCGCAGTAGATGATAAAACTGCAAAAGATATTACCAACCGCCTTTTGTATTTAGATGCTGTTGACCCCGGCAAAGAAATTACTTTTTATATAAATTCTCCCGGAGGTGTTATCACCAGCGGTATGGTAATTTACGATACAATGAAAATGATTTCATCTCCGGTAAGCACCGTATGCATGGGCATGGCTGCAAGTATGGGAAGCATCCTGTTAAGTGGCGGTGAAAAAGGGAAAAGATTTATTTATCCTCATGGTGAAGTAATGATACACCAGCCAAGTGGTGGCGGACAAGGCACCAGCGCTGATCTTGAAATTATGGCTATTCAAATTTTAAAAGCAAAACAGTTAGGTGCAAAAATTCTTGCAGATAATTGCGGCCAGTCTTACGATAAAGTAATGGAAGATTTTGACCGTGATTATTGGATGGATGCTAAAGAAAGTATGGAATATGGTATTGTAGATAAAATAGTAAAAAAATTATAGCTCTCTCAATTTAAAAGCAAAGCATCATTATTAGTTAAATTCTTGTCTCTATCTTTTAATAACAAAGTGCATTTAGTACTTTTACATTCTTAAAAAAGTGCATGGCTAAACAACAAACTTTACATTGTTCATTTTGTGGCAGAAACCGAGATGAGGTTAAGATCCTTATTGCAGGTCAGGAAGGCCACATTTGTGAGAATTGTGTTGAACATGCACAGGAAATTATCAGCCAGGAAATGGTTCACCAGCCTGATAAAAATATTTCATCTTCTAATTATAAATTGTCGGTTAAAAAACCAATGGAATTAAAAAAATTCCTTGATGAATATGTGATTGGCCAAGATGATGCAAAAAAAATTTTAGCAGTTGCTGTGTACAATCACTACAAACGCATGAATCAAAAAATTGATAATGATGTAGAGATTGAAAAGAGCAACATTGTTATGGTTGGTGAAACAGGTACAGGAAAAACTTTGCTGGCAAAAACAATTGCAAGAGTTTTAAATGTTCCATTTGCCATTGTGGACGCCACTGTTTTTACTGAAGCAGGGTATGTTGGTGAAGATGTTGAAAGCATTCTCAGCCGTTTATTACAGGTTTGTAATTACGATGTTGCAGCTGCAGAAAAAGGAATTGTTTACATAGATGAAATTGATAAAATTGCCCGTAAGAGTGATAACCCAAGTATTACAAGAGATGTTAGCGGTGAAGGTGTGCAGCAGGGATTATTAAAATTATTGGAGGGAACAGATGTACTTGTTCCGCCACAGGGTGGCCGTAAACATCCTGAGCAAAAATTAATAAAACTAAACACGAGCAATATTTTATTTATTTGCGGAGGAGCATTTGATGGTGTTGACCGTTTAATTGCCCGCAGAATAAACACCAATGCAATTGGCTTTAATGTAAATAAAGATCAGCAGGAATACCAGCGTAAAAATTTATTGCAGTTTGTAAACGCTCAGGATCTTAAAGCTTTTGGCCTCATCCCTGAATTGTTGGGCAGACTCCCTGTTGTTACTTATTTAAATCCTCTTGATGCTGTTACACTACGCAACATTTTAACCGAACCAAAAAATTCTCTCATAAAGCAATACATAAAATTATTTCAGATAGAAGGCATTGAGCTTTCCATTGATGATGATGTGTATGGTTTTATGGTTGAAAAAGCCATGGAATATAAATTAGGAGCCCGCGGCCTTCGCAGTATTTGCGAAAGTATTCTTACTGACGCCATGTATGAACTTCCTTCACAGAAAGTAAAAACATTCCAACTCACAATGGAATATGCTCAGCGCAAATTTAATATCAGTAAACTGAGTATTTTAAAAGTTGCATAATTTTTTTTTTGATTACCGGCATTTGTTTTTCATGGTATCATCGTTGTGTCACTCACTTCATCGGCATACCTTCATTCAACTAAACCGCGTTTTAATTTACTTTGCTTCTCCGTGTTATCTTTCTTTCACTATTTTAAAACAATATCGAAATATAAATTGCATTTCTTTTTTTTCATTTTATTTTTACCATTCATAACTCGTATTCTTAATTCAGAATTTATAAAATGGTTGATGTAATTCTTGGTTTACAATTTGGCGATGAAGGCAAAGGAAAAATTGTAGACTATTTTGCTAAGAGCTATGATGTAATTGCCCGTTTCCAGGGCGGCCCTAATGCCGGCCATACTTTGTATGTTGGTGGAAAAAAAATTGTGCTGCACCAAATTCCTTCAGGCATATTTCATGAAAATAAAATTAATCTTATTGGCAACGGTGTTGTACTTGATCCCGTTATATTAAAAAGAGAATGCGAATCAGTTGCTGCTATGGGAATTGATTATAAAAAAAATCTTTTTATTAGCCAGCGTGCACATTTAATATTACCAACACATCGTGCCATTGATAAAGCCAGCGAGGCTTCTAAAGGAAATGAAAAAATAGGTTCTACTTTAAAAGGCATAAGCCCGGCCTATATGGATAAAACAGGCCGCAATGGCTTACGGGTTGGCGATCTTCTTGATAAAAGTTTTACTACTCAATACATCAGGCTGAGATTAAAGCATCAAAAGTTGCTGGAAAATTTCTCTTTTAATGAAGATATTTCAGCATGGGAAGAAGAATTTTTTGAAGCACTTGAATTTTTAAAAAGTTTACAAATTGTAAATGGTGAATATTTTATTAATGATAAAATTAAAAATGGGAAAAAGGTATTGGCAGAAGGTGCACAGGGAAGTATGTTGGATGTTGATTTTGGTACATTTCCTTTTGTAACATCTTCTAATACAATTTCTGCAGGTGTATGTTCGGGATTAGGTATTGCTCCTCAAAAAATTTTAGAGATACTCGGCGTTACAAAGGCCTATTGTACCTGAGTGGGTGGCGGCCCATTCCCTACTGAATTAAATGATGAAACAGGTGAGCTGATAAGACAAACAGGAAGTGAATTCGGAAGTACCACTGGCAGGCCACGCCGTTGCGGATGGATAGACCTTGTTGCTTTAAAATTTGCATGCATGATAAATGGCGTAACCCAATTGATTATGACCAAGGCCGATGTTTTAGATTCTTTAAATACGTTACAGGTTTGTAACTTGTATAAAATAAATGGAAAAGAAACGGATGAGATTCCTTTTCAAATGGCCAGAGTGAAAATAGAACCCGTATATAAAAGTTTTGAGGGGTGGAAGACCGATATAACATCTATAAAAAAATTTGAGGCCTTACCTGAAAAAATGAGAGTATACATAACCTATCTAAATAAAAATTTAAACATTCCTGTGAAATTCATTTCCAACGGGCCGGGTAGCAATCAAATTATCGTGGCATCATGATTGTGATTATAAGTTTCGCAAATAAAAAATTTATAAAAAAGTCTTTAAATTTTTTGGCTAATTAAAAAACTCGTGGAAATTTTACATTATTAATCCTGTTAGAATATGAAATCAAAATCTGATAAAGAAAAAAAGACTTCCGATGAAAAATCATTCTCTGATGATGAAGATTTTTCTTCAAAAAAAACATCATTAAAATCTGCGAAAGATGAGGACGATGATTTGGATGATGATATTGATCTTGATGATAAGCCTGTGAAAAAAGGGAAGACATCCAAAAAAAATAAAGCGGATGACGATGATGATGATGCGGATGATATTGCCGATGATTGGGAAAAAAGCGACGATGATGATTATGATCCCGATTTTGAAGAATTTGATATTCCAGCATCAAAAATAAAAAAGGGGCCATCTAAAAAAGGTAAGGCTGATGATGATGACCTTGGTCTTGATGACGACTTTAAAACGCTTGATCTGTTTGATGATGGTTCAGGTGGCCTGGATGACGACGATGATGATTTTTAGTACGTCTTCTTATATTCATAGACAGGCTCTAACTAATCCAAATTAATTTCTTTTTGTTTTTTAACAGTAAATATTATAAGTGTAAAGGTGAAAGGTGTTGAGGTATTAATTTTTCTTTTTCGTTTTAAATATCTTCTGGTCATTATAAACGGTTTTTGTTTCTGCGTTTATATCGTTTAGTAAAACGTGAACACATTCATTAAGGATAGGGTATTTATTGGCCACAAAAAGATCCATTTTATCAGAAGCTAATCTTAATTTAAATTCTTCTCCTGAAGACATTGTCATATCAAAGCCCGGATTTAACCGGTTAAATTCATTTATATCCATCGCAAGATTTTTTGCGATGATAACAGAATTATATTTTCCCGCAACAGCAAGTACATCTGTATTGTTTTCATCTTCTTTAGTTATATAAGGTTTTGAAGATGTTCTTAAAGTTGTATAATCAAAATTAGCAGGAGTATTTTCGGATGAGTTAAATCCGGTTTCCATAATGTAATGTGTAGCAATAAACTTTTTCACATGATTACGGGATTCAGCCGGCAAATAATATTGCAATGCCCAAAAATTTCTTGAACCGCTTTGTCTTATAGCACTATAAACTCTTGCCGGGCCTCCATTATATGCTGCTATTACCAGCAACCAATCTCTCAAATCTTTATACAGCGAGAGTAAATATTTAGCAGCAGCATTTGTGCTTTTGTTATAATCAGTTCTTTCATCAATAAAACTATTAACCTGTAAGCCATAATCTTTTGCGGTATAACCCATAAATTGCCATGGCCCCTTGGCGCCAACCCACGATGTTGCATTTGCTTTAAGGTCACTTTCAATAACAGCCAAGTATTTTAATTCTTTAGGTAAACCATATTGAGTAAAAATATTATCAATAAAATTGAAATACGGTATTGCTGTACTGCGCATTTTTTTAAGATAATTGCCATGAGCCTGAAGATAATCCTGCATATAACTTTCTGCATAAGGATTTACCTGAGATGAATAAGGCATAGTAGAGTTATAAGAAAAGTTTTTAAAAAGATTTTTAAAACCATACTTAGTTTCCTGGCTTAAGTATTCTATCTTTTCTTTTTTAGGAACCTCTCTGGATTTTATGATTTCATCAATAGCCTCATTTTCAGGGTCAATAACTTTTATAGTTGTATCAGCTACGGTAATAAATAATCTTTTAACCCTCAAATTCTTTGAAAAAGAATTGTATTGAAGGAGTACAATTAAAGAAAGAAATATTAATAAGATTTTTTTCATTTATTTAATGTCCTTATTAATTTTTATAAGGCCCTTGATATAGGTTGTAAGTTACTTTATTGTATTTAGCCTGCATAATATGTACTCTAAAAAACATGTTATTATTTAAAACGAATTTTATTCAATATTGGTATATAGTACTGTATTAGCTCCATTCTTTAATTTCATCTTCCTTTTTACCTTTTTCTACTTTAAGGCATAGCGCTATACTAATCTCATATAATATCATTAAAGGGATGGTACAAATAATCTGGCTTAGCATATCAGGAGGGGTAATTATACCGGAAACAATAAGCATGATAACTATTGCATATTTGCGTTTACTTCGTAAAAACCTTGCTGTAACTATATCAATTTTGGCAAGAAAAAACATTACCAAGGGAAGTTGAAAAGCCAGGCCTGACCCCAGGATAAGAGGAACCAATGTGCTGAAATAACTGGTAATTGTCCATCGGTTTTCAATATTTTCATCTAATGAAAAATTAGCAAAAAAGTTTATAGTGTATGGCGCTATAACAAAGTATCCAAATAAAACTCCAAGAAAAAATAATGAGGAAACCCAAAATATCACTCCACGGGTATTGCGCAATTCTTTTGTTGTTAATGCAGGCTTTGTAAACTTCCAAAACTGCCAAAATACATAGGGAAAAGCCAGAATAAAACCACCAATTAAAATAATATTAAAGTAAACACCGAATTGGCCACTTACTGCCGTGCTTTGCATTTTTACATTTATAGGGGTCATGCAAAGTTTATTTCCCAGGTGAAGAAATTTGCTTACCCTACACAAAAACCCATATGTGGGAAACTCGGAATGGGTTGGCCCCATTAATATTTTTTTTACAATAAAATTATTGTACACAGCCATTATTATTGCACCCAAAGCAACTGCAATAGCAGATTTAAAGAGATGTCCACGCAATACATCTAAATGTTCTATAAAAGACATTTCTGCTTTAACGCCAGAAGAATTTCTCTTAAATAATTTCATGAAATATTAGCTAATGGTTTATGTACTGAAATATTATTAGAAAATAAAACCCACAATTTATTTTGTGGGTTTCGTAATAAATTAATCAGAATGATTATA
The DNA here is from genome assembly GCA_030946075.1 of Bacteroidota bacterium. Taxonomy (GTDB): domain Bacteria; phylum Bacteroidota; class Bacteroidia; order Chitinophagales; family Chitinophagaceae; genus Ginsengibacter. The sequence goes on from JALYYX010000034.1 coordinate 9,216, forward strand.
AC
>JALYYX010000048.1 GCA_030946075.1 Bacteroidota bacterium
TTCTTTTTCCTTTAAATAATACTTCAGCAAAAACAAGAGGGAAGGAGTCGGCCTGCGATGTAAATAAGAATACATCTATGTTATTTAGAATATCCATAACATGCTCCTGATCGCCGAGCCACTCTACATTTACAGAATGATAGAGCTTTGTAGTATCTCCTCCCTGGCCCCCTGCCCAAATAAATTTATAAGGGAGATTTTGTTTATATGCTTCATCTGCTACTCTTGAAAAAAAAGAAACGTTTTTATTTTCATTTTGATAAGCAACCATTGCAATGGTAATAATATTGTCAGCCGATTTTTGGTAAGGAAAATTTATGTTGTTATAAATTATTTTATGCCGTGGAATAGATAGCTGTTGTAAGAAATATTTTGATTGCCATTCTGAAACAAATGCCACTTTTCTTATTTGTAACAGGCGTAAAAAGTATTTATATTTTAAAGGATATTTTTTTGCAAAAGGCTCAGCATGGGGCGCTGAGTCATGCACATAAATAATTATATTTTTTTTTGCGAAGCATATTAAAATAACAGTCCAGTGTTTAAAACATGTAAGGCTGTTAATAATTATTTTATCAGATGAGTATGCTAAATAAATAAGTTTTAATAAACTGTTTTTGTAAACCAGCCTTACCATTGCCATTCTTTTTTTTTGTTTGGCAACCTGTTGATTATAATAATTAAATATAGGCCTGGCGCCGCCTCCGGAAAGTGAAACATCTTCCACTACAATTAATTCGTCATATTTTTTGCCTAACTTTTTAAAAACTGACATGATGCTGCTGCTTTCTATTTTTCTTTTTCAAATATTGCCAATACACATTTACCTTCTACTAACCATTTGAGCGGTAAAATGGCACGATTGGTTATGCCGGGAGGTATTTTATTAAAGAGTTTATTGAACAGATTTAATTTGTAATGCCTTAAAAAAACGTTTACATAAGGCACTCTGTGATTAAGAGGTTCATGTAATATTTTTTTTACTTTAACGGGAAAAAATCGTGGTAATTGCAAAAAAGTTTTCTTATTCCATAAACCTGAATGGTGAGGAGGCATATTCAAAGTATTTAATTTATCATATTTATAATACCATGGATTATTGTTAGGCACTGCTATTATTAATTTTCCGCCAGGCTTAAGACATTGTAAAGAACTTGTAATAAATGAATGTACATCGTACACATGTTCCAATACCTGGAAGGAACATACAACATCATACATTTCCGAATGCACTAACACATGTTCTTCAAGAAATTGTTTGAATACATGTAGCCCTTTATGTTTGCAAACATTTACTGCAGCCTGATTTAATTCCAGGCCGGTGCAATCAAATCCTTTATTTGCCATTACCTCTAAAAATGATCCTGTGCCACACCCTGCCTCTAAAATTTTACTTCCCTTATCAATATTTTTTAATGCTGTTTTATTTTCCCATATCCAGGGATTATAATAAAAATCTTTAGTTTGTAATTCAGCATAAAAATTTTCATTGCCAAAAATATTTTCAGGATAGTAAAATCTAAATCCTGTGTCCAGGCATTCATAAATATAAATATTATCTAATCCTTTAAAATATTCGCTTACATCCATATTCAATAAATTGCTATACCCTTCAATAATTATATTAACCGGAATGGTTTCTATCAGTTTGGTATTATCACTTAATGTAACAGGGCTCTTAACTATCATTTATTTATTGAATATTTTTTTGATATAGGTTTGGGCAAACACAAGCGTTAAGCCAAATGTAACAGCATAACTTAACAGAATACCTATTGCGGCTCCCTTTGCTCCCATTTCTCTGGTAAAAAAAAAGATACAAAAAATACTTGCGGTAATACTAAATAAAGAAAGCTGTAATATTTTTCTTTTTGCTTTATAATAATATAAATAAGAATAAAAATAAGAGGTTATTGACCAGATAAAATATCCGAGTGCTATTAAATAAAAATAATTTACAGCGCTTTCATACCTGCTGTTAATTAAATAACGATATACAAAAGGAATTATTAAAATAATAAGAACCGTTACTGCAAACATAATTTTTACATAATTAATGAAATTCTTTTTTAAATGCTTATAATCTACAACCGGCTTAGAAAGTTCCTTGTAAATTGATGGGGACAAATAACTTAAATACGCATAACAAAACATACTTATTACAGCCGCGAATGTACAGGCTACACCATAAATACCAACTGCCTCATTACTTTGAAATCTTGCTAAAAAAAATTTATCAGATGTATTAAGACAAAAAATACTTACCTGCATTGCAATAACGGGAACGGCAAACAACAATTCATTTTTAATGTATTGCTTATTTAATATTCCGCCTAAATACCCTTTTTTATAAAAGTAGTAGAAGGCGTAAACACCCAGTAATGAATACGAAATAACAATGCCTGTTAGCCGTCCTTTCCACCTCATAGCGAAGAAGACAACCAATATTACTGAGAGCCCAAATTCTAAAATGATCTTTGCAAGTTCAACCCTGGCAAAGCTTTTAAGCTCATGGTTCACCCGCATTAATACAGTTAGCTGCTCACTTATATAATTAAGAAAAGTAATGAGCGGTATAAGAAAAAAAAATATATAGGGGAAACCATACACAGCTTTTAAATAATCTTTTAATAAAAAAAAGCCTATAAGCGATAGTATAAAAATAATGACCGGAGAAATTAAATTGGCTGTAAAAAAACTTTTAAACTCTTCTTTATTTAATTTATAAAAGTCAGTACTTGTGGATTGCAAAATGCCCATTGATAAAAACGGCATTAAAAAAAGTACAGAGCTTGCAAACAGATTTAATAAACCATTTTCTGCGGGCAAAATAAATTTTGGGTTGGTATAAATAAACAAAAGCAAAAAAGAAATGCCTTTGTTAAGAAACGTGATGGAAGTATAAACACCTACTGATTTTAATACGGGGTTTTTTTGTACAGAGTTTTTAAAATAAGTTATTACTGACATTTTATTCCTTTAACTACAGATGCTTTTGCATTATCATATTTTATTTCGCCACCCCAAACCTTTTGCATGTTATATTTTTTAAACCAGCTAACAACAGTTGCTATTTTCTGCGGCTGGTCATATTCAGGAGAAAACATATCGAAAGTATCCAATACACATAAGGCTCTTAATTGCTGAT
>JALYYX010000086.1 GCA_030946075.1 Bacteroidota bacterium
GTATCATTCCTATATTTTTTCCTTTGCAAAGATTTTATATTATTTGTTTTACGCTTTTATTTATTATATATGAGATTGCTTACAACATGTATATCATCCATAATGCACATCCATTAACTGTAATGAGCTTAATTACTTTTTCTTTCTGGATGAAAAAAAACCGTGACTGGAAATTATTATGGCAAGGTTTGCGATATTATATTTGTTTTATTTATTTCGCCAGCTTTTTATGGAAAGCAATTTTCGGCGGCGCACTTTTCTATTGGAACACTGGAGTTAATTCAGTAAAACTGAATTTGGCAGAATATATTTATCACAACCCTGAAACAAATGCTTCATTACTTTTAAAATATTTTATTGCCCATCCTTTGTATTTGAATCTTGGATATATTTTTATTGTTTTACTTGAAGGATTAATGGCCGTAGGATTCTTTACAAGAAAGTATGATAAATATTTATTGATGATTCCGGTTTTTATTCATGTAAGCACTTATTTTTTTTCAGATGTATTTTTTATAGAAATGCTGGTTTTAATATTTTTATTTTTTTCTGATAAACAGATAAATTCTATGGGTAATAAATTACCTTTTCTGGCAAAATAATTATGATTAAAAAATTCATACAAAAATTATTCTCACTCCGTACCGATGTAGGTTTAAACTTTTATACCTCCCATTTTTTTTACAGGCATATTTTGCATCAGAACAAAAAAGTGAAATGGGCTATACACCATACCAGTACTGTGCTTGTTCCTGAAAATATTGTAAGAGGTAAAAATGTTTATCCTGGAGATTCTCCGGGAAATTATATTCAGGCTTACAATGGAATTTTTATTGGCGATTATACAAACCTTGGGCCTAATGTAGGATTGATTTCGGCCGACCATGATTTAATTGATAATACAAAACATATAAAAGCCGATCCCATAAAGATTGGAAAATTTTGCTGGGTTGGAATGAATGCGATTGTATTGCCTTCAGTTATTTTGGGCGATTTTACAATTGTGGGTGCTGGTGCTGTAGTAACAAAAAGTTTTCCTGATGGATATTGTGTTGTTGCCGGAAACCCCGCAACTGTTATTAATTATTTAGATAAAGAAAAGTGTGAGCAATACAGAAGTTCAAAATTATAAAGCTGAATTGGCAAAAAAAACCTTCTGGCTTTTTACCGGAAGAGCGATGCCTGTTATCATTTTATTTTTAATCACAATCCTTTATTCACGCCATCTTAGCTACGATAATTATGGAAAGTTTCAATCCATTTGGATGTACACTAACATTATAAATGTTTTTATCAGTTTTGGAATTACTTCTGTTCTTTTATCATCTAACTTATCTTTTCTGTTTGCATTTATTAAAAGACATGCAATAAAAATTATCTTCTTTTATTTTTTTCAATGGATTATAGTTTTAGCAGTATTTTTTTGGTACGGTAAAAACTTTTCTTCTTCAACAAAATTTTTATTAATTGTTTTTATAATTATACAAAATGTTATAACAATTTTGGAAACATTGCAGATAAAAAATCACAAAGAAAAATTTGTATTCTCAATAAACTTTATTTACGCTATGCTTTTTTTTGCGTGGCACTATTATATTTTACTAAATGGATTTCATCTTGATAATTTAATAAAAGGAATTATAATAATTAGTTTAATAAAAGCTTTTCTACTCTTTTTTTTTAAGAAAAATTATGTAGCTGTAAGTGCTGAATCTGGCGGTGATGATTCTTTTATGAAACATTGGATTTATCTTGGTTTAAATGACATGTTTGGCGTATTGGCAAAATGGATTGATAAATTATTTCTTTTGTATTTGCTTACTGCTGCTGACTTTGCTGTATTTTTTAATGGTTCATTTGAAATTCCTTTATTTGCTCTTTTGGTTAGTGTGGTAGGCAGTGTTTTACTTATTGATATTTCATCAAAAGTTTCTGAAAAACAAAATGTAATACAAATATTTAATGAAGGATTCCGAATATTATCACTTATTGTGTTTCCACTTTTTTTGTTTTTATTTTTTTTTAGGGTAGAGTTATTTGCTATATTTTTTAAACATAAATATGATGCGTCTCTTCCAATCTTTCTTATTAGTATTTTTATTTTACCAGTACGAATAAATAATTACAGCAGCATTTTACAATGCTATTCATCCGGAAAAAAAATACTTGCAGGTTCAGCTTTAGATATTTTTATCATAATAATATTACTGTTGATTTTTTATCCTGCAATGGGTACTAAAGGAGTAGCTATGTCAATAGTGATTGGTACTTACAGCCAGGCATTTTATTATTTATGGCAATCAGCAAAAGTACTCGGAACGCAGGTTTTAACCCTATTACCTGTAAAAATATTAGCATTAAGATTAATCAGTTTCACTTTCGCATTTGCAATATTTTATTTTAGTATTATAAAATTTTCAAATGAAATAAAATTACTTATGGGCGCAATTTTTACCGCTACGGTAATCTTAATAAGTATTTACTTTTACTTTGCAAAAAAGCAATTACTTAGTTATGTCTTTACTAAGAAAGATTAATTCACTGGCGAAGTCAGAAATAAATACAGGCTTTGGTATTAATACATCTGATTACGGCGGAAGGTTTGTGAACAAAGAAGGAAATGCCAATATTGAAAAACGCGGTTTAGGATTTTTAGAAAGGGTGAGTTGGTACCACACCATGCTTGCATTGTCCCGATGGAAGTTCTTTTCTGTTATTTTTCTTTTTTATATTCTGGTGAATTTATTATTCGCTGTTATTTATTATTTAATTGGGGTTAATCATTTAAGTGGAACTGTTTCTAATTCAGGGGTAGGAAAATTTGCTGAGGCTTTCTTTTTTAGTTGCCAAACTTTTACAACGGTAGGTTATGGGAGAATAAATCCTGTTGGTTTTACGGCAAGCTCAATTGCATCCATAGAGGCGCTTTTAGGTCTGCTTAGCTTTGCATTGGCAACCGGTTTATTGTATGGAAGATTCGCTAAACCAAAAGCTTATTTACGATTTAGCGAGAATGCTCTTCTTGCACCTTACAAAGATATTACAGCAATTATGTTTAGGGTTGCTCCCTTTAAAAATACCACTCTCACTGATGCTGAATGTAAGGTAACTTTAGGCATGGCGATAGAAGATGATGGCAAAATGCTAAATAAATTCTTCCCTCTGGAGCTTGAATTTAATATTGTAAATACGCTTACGCTTAGCTGGACAATTGTTCACCCAATAACAGAAAGTAGTCCGCTTTATAAATTTACTGCAGATGATTATGCGAACAGTAATGGCGAAATTTTAATTTTTTTGAAAGCATTTGATGATATGTTTTCTAACATTGTTGTTGCAAGAACTTCTTATACTTTTAAGGAAATTATTATCGGCGCAAAGTTCAATCCTATGTATAAAAGATCGCAAAATGGCGATAGAACCATTTTGTATTTGGATAAATTAAATTCTTACAGTACAGCTGATGTAGGCTATTCTTTTTCTCAGAAGGAAAAAATAACAGGATAGTTATTTAAGACTTTTAATAATCTCGGAAAATTCTGATGCAATTAGAGAGGCACCTCCCACCAGGCCTCCATCAACATCTTTTTCATTAAAGATTTCTTTTGCATTGTTTGCCTTAACGCTGCCTCCATATAAAATTGAAATCCCTTCTGCTATTTCATTATTGTATTTATTTGCAATTACTTTTCTTATATGAGCATGCATTTCCTGGGCTTGCTCAGTTGATGCAGTTTTGCCTGTACCAATTGCCCATATTGGTTCGTACGCTATTACAAAATTATCCATCTGGCCTTCAGATAAATGAAACAAGCTTTCTTTTAATTGATTTTCTACATAATTATTTTGTTCATTTGCCTCTCGTATTGAAAGCGGTTCTCCGCAGCAAAAAATTGGCTTTAAATTATTCTCTAAACATAGATTTATTTTTTCTGCAAGCATTTGATGATTCTCAGTAAAATATTCTCTTCGTTCACTATGCCCAATAATTACATAATCAGTGGCAATTGATTTTAGCATTTCTGCACTCACCTCTCCTGTATATGCACCTGATTTTTGGAAGTAACAATTTTGCGCAGCAACAAAATAATTCTTTATATCACCCTTAGCTTTAAGAATTTTTTTTATAGAAATAAGATATGGAAATGGTGTACCAAAAATTACCTGCTGATGATGTTGCAGTTGAATATTTTGGTCAAGCACACCGGTGGTTAATTTTATCCCTTCATCAAGAGTTAAATTCATTTTCCAGTTGGCTGCGGCAATTTGTTTACGCATTTTTATTTTTTTGGTGATAAATTTCTGATAAGATATTTTTTTCGTTTTCTGTAATTGAACTTTGTTTTAATTTTTTCCAATTATCTATGTGTTGTAAAGCTTTCTCCAGTTCATAATTCTTATCTCCCCATGAAAAACTCTCGATATAGCGGGGCGGAAATCCGTCGTAAAAAATATTGCAAGCAACACCTACAACAGTCCCGGTGTTGAAAGATGTATTAATTGCCGACCTGCTGTAATCTCCCATCAGCAATCCGCATTTTGTTCCTACAGAAATATATTTTTGTTTTTGAGGATTCCAGACAGTTACTCCTCCTGCAGTGTTTTTAATATTGGAGTTAGAAGTGCCGGCCCCAAGGTTACACCACTCTCCTATCACCGAATCACCTAAATATCCATCATGACTTTTATTGCTGTAACCCAATAAAAGCGAATTTTTTATTTCTCCGCCTGCAATGCAGTATGGGCCAATTGTTGTGGCTCCATAAACTTTTGTTCCCATTTTTATTTTACTTCCTTCGCATATTGCAGCAGGGCCGCGGATAATTGAACCTTCCATTACTTCAGCATCCTTTCCAATATAAATAGCACCTGATGATGCATTTAAAATGCAATATTCAACAATTGCTCCTTCTTCAATAAAAATATTATTTCCTATAATGTTGTTTGTTGATGAAATTTTTTGAGGAGTTTTTTGTTGAGTTATTAATTCAAAATCCTCAGTAATTGCCCACTCATTATTTTGAAAAATTTGCCAGGGATATCGTAGGGTTCTTTCTGTAATTTCACTATTATTAAAATCTGAATTTTGCAATAACTCATCTGCCATTTTTTGTGAAGGAATAATATTGGCAGGAATATGCTTTACTTCCTTAGGATTAATTTCATTTTCTTTTAATTCAGAAAGCACAGCAATTTCATGATTTAAAAGTTTCCATTTATCTCTGATAGTTACAATTCCTATTCTAATATCAACTACTGAACGTGTAGCCGTAAAAGGGTATAGATCATCTTTGCAGGAAATATCATCAAGAATAACCTTCATTTTCTAAAAATACAAAACCGAAATTTGATAGTTTCACAAAAAAAAATCCTCCGATAAATGGAGGATAAAATATTTTAAGAAACCGTTTATTTATTTTCTCTTTTTTCGTAACGCTTTTTAAACTTATCAATACGGCCTGCAGTATCTACCAAAACATTTTTACCTGTATAAAAAGGGTGAGATGTATTTGATATCTCCAGCTTAATTACAGGATATTCATTGCCATCTTCCCATTTAACGGTTTCTTTGGATGCAGCAGTGGAGCGGCTTAAGAAAGTATGGCCATTGCTCATATCCTTAAATACCACTGGTCTATAATTTCCGGGATGCAAATCTTTTTTCATGAGTTTTGTTATTTGTACATTGGGTTTTGCCATGTTATTTTTAGAGATGCAAAACTAAGGTATTTACCTTTAATAGCAAAGGAATTAGCTTAGCTTTTCATATTGATATATTGCAGCGCCAAACCGAGATCCCAGCTTTTGGATGCCTGAATTACAGCTTGCAGATCATCAATTTTTTTGCTTGTAATTCTTATTATGTCATCCATTATTGCAGCCTGTACTTTTAAACCGGAATCTTTAATAAGCTTAACGATTTTCTTTGCATCTTCCTGTTTAATTCCATTGCGAACCGGCACTTCTTTTTTCATTACTTTGCCACTTTGAAATGGCTCTTTGCTGAGGTCATAAATTTCTGCAGCTAATCCTTGTTTCATACTTCTGCTAATAAGTACATCAATAATTTGCTGCAACTTCATTTCACTTTCTGCTTCAAGATCAAGTTTAAATTCTTTTTTATTAAGATCAATAACAACATGTGATCCTTTAAAATCAAATCGGTTCTTAATTTCTTTTGCTACAACATTCACTGCATTGTCTAAAGTTTGCAGATCTACTTTACTAACCAAATCGAATGAAGGCATAAAACATTTTTTATTGAGATACAAATATAAAAAAACGCAGCTCATTACTGAACTACGTTTTAGCGCATGAGAAATTTCACTTAAATACCTAATTTTTTATTCTGTTTTCTTCATCACTAGTGCCTCCTGTTCTTCTTCGTGGAGGTTGATTTTTTATGGGCTTACCAAAACGATAAGTGAAGGTAAGGGCAGCTCTTCTTCTATCACCTGAATTTTTAATTACTACATCAATATCCTGATAGTTTACAGTACCGGTAAATTTTTGAGAATTAAAAACATCGCTCACACTAAATTTTAAACTTCCCTTAGTTTTAAGTATTTGCTTTTGTATACCTGTAGATACCTGCCAAATTGGATTTGCAACTATTTGACCTTCTATACCTTTAGACCTGTAAAATCCACTCAATTCGGTACTCCAGCCATTTTTAAATTTAAATTGATTATTAATATTAGTCATAAACATATTTGCATTCACATCTAATATCCCGGTATTCAAGGCTCCTTTGTATTTATTATTAAAAGCGTTTAAGTAGATGTTTGCTGACCATATTTTGTTTACAGGAAGGTTGGCACTTATTGCTATTCCCATGTTTGTTCTTGTTGCTATATTTTTTTTGCTTAAAAAAGTTTTTCTTTCACTGTTTATCTGGTCAAGTGCGTCAGCAAAAACATCTGTGGTTTTACTGTAATTTAAAGTGGTTGTTAAAAAATTATTGTAAGTATGAGAAAATTCAATGCTGTTAGTGAACTGTGGCCTTAGTAATGTATTACCAACCTTATAAGTGTATTCATCAAGAAAATAATAGAATGGATTTAAATCCTGATATGCAGGTCGATCTATTCTTCTTCCAAAGTTTAAATTGAAATTATTTTTTTTATCAGCCTGATAGCTTAAATAAGTTGTAGGAAATAAGTTTGTATAGCTTCTTTTAAATGACGAATCAGATCTTGTTATATTTCCCAATTGATGGCCGGTTGCTATTGTATTTTCGGCCCTAAGACCTGCCTGTACTCCCCATTTTTTTATTTGTTTACTATAATTTAAATAAACTGCATTAATATTTTCTTTATAAATAAAATGATTTGTTTTACCATAATCAGTTGTAAACCCGGCGCCTGTGTTATTATCATACTTTGCGTTGTTATCAGTAGTTACATAACTCGATTTTGCTCCTGTTTCAAACTTACCATCCTTTTTTAAAGGCATTGTATAATCTACCTTAGCGGAATATATTTTTACAGTTGCAGGAAGATCTCCTTTTAATTCACTGCTGTTTTTTCTCTTGCTCATATCAGCATTAAGATAATTATTTGTAAAAAATTGATTTGTAGATTGATCGTATACACGATAATCAAGATCAGAAGTTATTTCTTTATTAGTACTGTCAAATACATGCCTGAAATTTAAATTTGCACCAAAATTTTTACTCCTGTTTTTCTCGGAATTTGTAGCAAACAGAATTGAGTCTACAATTGCGTTTTTATTTTTTAATAATGTTGTGTTATCTCCACCATTCGTTCCCGGATTTATAAAACCACTCAATACCACTCCAATAGTAGTTTTTTTATCAGCATAAAAATCTATCCCAGTTTTGGCATTATAATTTTCTCCACTTCTTTTCATAAAAGAGTATTGATCAAAAACTGTTTCGAGCTCTTTTGTAGTGGAATTTCTAAAATTTCTATTAAGTGATAGATCTTCAAAACCTGTATTGTAGGAGTAACTATAATTCCCGAACAGATTGATTTTATTTTTGCGGTAATTTATGTTGATACTATTTGACAATCGAGGATAAAAGCCCTGACTATAACTTGCAGAATAACTTCCGTTAAAGCCTTGAACTTTATTTTTTTTAGTTCTAAGATTTATTATTCCGGAATTGCCGGACGCATCGTATTTGGAAGAAGGATTGGTCATGATTTCAATTTGTTCAATAGCAGATGAAGGCATACTTTTTAAAAGATTTGCCAACTGAGTTCCACTTAAATAAGCTGGCTTTCCATCCATCATAATAACAACTCCCTGTTTACCTTTTAAACTTATGTTACCATCTTTATCAACAGAAATTCCAGGCGATTTTTCCAATACTTCCAGGGCGGTACTACCTGCATTTGAGATTAATGCGTTTACATTTACAATAGTTTTATCTATTTGCCTTTCTATAAAAGGTTTTTTAGTATCAATTGTAACTTCTTTTAATATTGTTGATTGAGGAATTAATTTTAGTATACCAATAGATACGCTTGCTGCATCAGTTATGGATATTATGTTACTGTATACTTTTCTATGGCCGATAGAAGATGCCATTACTAAATATTTGCCATCTTTTACATTTTCAAATAAAAAATTTCCTTCCTTATTTGTTAATGAAAGTTTTACGAAGCTTGAATCTTTTGCCTTTAGTAAAGAAATGGTGGCTGCATCAATTATTTTTTGATCACCCCCATCAGTAACAGTCCCGGAGATTTTGCCGCTACTTTGAGCTTTGCCTACTATATTTAAAAATGTGAACAGGCCTATAATGGTTAATTTTAAGTTCATGTATATTTTTTTTATATTACTATGTTTTAAATATTACACTGCAAACTTAAGTACTTTGTTTTACATAGTACATACTTATACATAAATGGTCTTATAAATTTATAAACGGTACTGCATTATTGATTAGGAAAACTTGACCGTTTACGCTTAATAACGATTATAATAACCCCAGTCAAGATTAATAAAACAGAAATGATTTCAGCTTGTGTGGGATGGAAACCAAGTATGGAATAGGTAGAATTTACCCGAATCTTTTCTATAAAGAATCTTTCGAATCCATTAAGGATCAGATATATTCCTGAAATAAACCCCGGAGTAGTAATATCTTTTCTTATTTTCCACAGTATTAAAAATAAAAAGCTACATGCTACTATTTCATATAATGAAGTTGGAAAAACGGGTTGAGGCAGGGCACGGCAATATTTACCTTCGCAGTCAGGTATTAATATTCCGTCTTCATTCACATTATGGGGAAAGGTATATGCAAAGAACCATACAGGTAACAATGATGACCCTTTAAAAGATTTATTAGGTACCTGTGAAAGATTCTCAGATATTCTATCAGTAACAGTGAATGTTGTGGAATCAGGATTTTGAACTTTACCTTCCAAAAAATAACCAGCATTTTCATTTAATTTTTTTTGAAAATCCTGAGGCTGTGCATTAATAACATGCCCCGGAGTATCACTAATGTAGGCACTGTTATAAATTCCCCAATCACCATCACCTGAAACCTGACACCCAATTCTGCCTATAGCATAAGCAATCATAAGTGCTGGCGCAATGGCATCTGCCATGTGCCAAACATTAATTCCTTTTTTTATCACATAAATTGCAATGGCAATTGCGGCACAGATAAGGCCTCCATAAAAGGTAAGCCCGCTAGGTGAAAAAAGATTTGCAACAGGATTTTTTATAAAGCGATCCCAGTTTTCAAAATTATCAAAAAGCTTTGCGCCAAGAATGCCAAATATCAGAGCGAATACAATGATGTCTCCTACTCTATCATGCGGCCAAATTCTAATTATTCTTTCTTCAGGCTTTGGTAATCTTTGTTTGTTTTTTTCTCTGTATTTTAAAAAGATTAATAGTGCTGCTAAAATAATTCCACCTATTATACTTCCCTGTAAAGAAAAAATATATTCCTGAAGATCTATTGATTGCTCTCTGCTGGCTAAAAATGCTCCGAGTAGTTTATAACCAAATACAAACCCTATAAATCCATTTATTAAAATGTCAAGTAATGAAATAGGTTTTCCAACTGTAATTGTTTCTTCTCGTGGCAATAACAACCCCTGTTTTTCTTTTCTTTTTAATTCTTTAGAAATAACCAGAGCGCCAATTATAAATGCAAGTGCAACAAATATTCCGAAGGTGTAAAATATTTTAAGTGCATTTATTTCTACCCCAAACCAATCTTTAATTGCGTAATATAAATTTGGATACATCTTTATATTTTAATAAGTGCGCAATTTATTAATAAAATAATAAAGCCCTCTTTTTTATAGAGAGCTTATAGAAAAAGTCATCTGTTTTTAAATTATTGTTTTTGTATTTTTTCCGCGGCTATTATCCCTCCATCTTCTCCATTAAGCAATAAGATGTAACTACCTGTACTTATTTTTTCTAATCCATCCATGGTTAAAAAATTATTTCCTGCGGTTATCTTATATAATTTTTTGGAAAGAAGTTGTCCGGTTACATCAAATAATTGAAGTGAGATAGATTGAATTTTTAATGAATTGTAACTTGCTACTATTTTGTTTTTAAAAGGATTTGCAAATATTAAAGTTTTACTGGCGCCGGGTTTTATTTTAATAATATTAGTATAAGCATATTCACCTGCTTGTTTTATAACCTTTATTCTGTAATATAATATATTATTAAAATTTCCGGGAATATCTGTAGCCTGATAAGATTTATTAGTATTTGTACCTGCAGACACTCTGGAAATAGCAACAAAATTTCTTCCGTCAATACTTTTTTCTACTTCGTAATATTTTATGCCGGATTCATTTTCGATAAGCCAATTAAGAAAAGATTTGCCATTATTATAATATCCGGTAAAAGATATTATTGAAAGAGGTAATGTACTTAATACGTTTACAGTAACATCAGCCAGAGACTCGCAATCGGATCCCGAAAAATCAAGCGCATCAATTTTTAATGTATAAGTACCAGGTGTATGAAATGTATCAGTAATTAAAGTGATGGTATTATTTGTTCCAAATTCAGAAGTTCCCTTATTACCTGCATTATTATTATCTCTTAACACATATAATATTCCATTGAGAGAATTGCCAATAGTAAAAGTTGCTGTCTGGTTAACATTGATTGTAACTGGAGATGGAGAGCTCACATAAGGGGTTGCTGGGGGTGCACATATAACTGTTTGTATATTATTGGGACACACTGCACCTTCCAATTTTCCTGATTCCTGTGCGGTTACATAAATTTTAGATCCGGGGTAAATTTTATCGCTATAGTTAGTATTAACTGAAAAATTAAAAGTTGTTGCGGAAGTTACAGGCATTGACTTTATCATAACGCTATCAAGATATAATTTTAAAGTTCCTGTAAATGCACTTGATAATGTTCCGTTAACTGTAGTGCTGTATTGATTGTATGTACCTGTTATTGTAGGGCATATTGTAGAAATAGAAAGTGCTGTATCTGCCAAACTTATAGAACTTGACAAACAACTGCCTACTTGTTGCGATGCGGCATAATAACCTGATACAATTGAATAAGGAAACGACCAGGAGCCGTCTGATTGTACTGTGGTAGTGCCAATAGATGTCCCGTTTTTATAAACTGTTATAACAGTACCTGCAGCTTCGTAAGAAGTACCGTCAAGGCTTGTAGCACCTACTTGTAAATAGCCATTTTTATCAGTAATGATTATAGGTGTAGAAGAGGTTATGCATCCCACAGTTAAACTTGCAGAATTACTTATACATTGCCCAGAGGCAATTGCAGATACACGAACTATATCCCCCGCTATTAAACTTATACCCGAAAATGAATAAGTGCCACCAGCTGTAGCGGTCATTGTTGTAATTAAATTATTATTATTATACAGATTAACCAAACTTCCTGCAACTGCAGTTCCGCTAATCAATGTGTTGGTGGGATATAAAACTGTTTGTGTAATAGTAGGTGTTGCGGTGGATACTAATCCTAAGCAATAACTAACATAAGGAGATTCACAATAGCCTGGTAATTGTGCAGTAATGGAGTATGACCCGTTACTAACATCCTGTGGGCCTGCAGTACATGGATCAGCTCCCCCTACACCACTTTGCCCATTATAATACCAGGTAGTAGCCGTTGGATAAGTAACTTTATATGTGGTTGAATTATCATCGGCATACAATGTAGTACCATTAGATGATCTTAAATAAATTCTTATTACTGCACCACTGGGTCTTGTTCCAGAAAATCCTCTTGTCGTAGCACATGTCCAAGCTAAACCTGTGGTAGTTGTTTGTGTGGCAATTGAACAGCCACCAAGTTTTATAATATTAGATTTGAAACACATGCTTTCGCCAACTGACTGTGCAGTTGCATAAACCGTATCGCCTGCCGCCAGTGTTAAACCTGAAATGGTCCAGTTTGAGCCGGTTGTACAAGTTGTTGTGCCTATTAAAGTTGAATTTTTGTATAGTTTGATTGTCGTTGTAGATGGTTTGATGGATGCTGCTCTTGTCCAGCTTCCTGTAATAGAAGCATTGCTTCCAACCATAGTTGAAGTAATTATTGGCGCTGCTGTACAAGCAGGTTGAAATCCTCCGCTATTCAATGTTAGGCTATCTAATTTAACGGGGGGCTGATATAAAATATTCTCCGGTACATATTGATCAGAAGCTGGACCACCAATAGATGGCATGGGAGCCATTGTTGTTGATGGAACCATCCTTATAGCAGTGCCGGGTGCCAAACCTAATGCAGTTATAGGAACATAGAAATCAAAAAAGTAATCTGGTGTATTTGAATCAGTAGAATACGCTACTGATATTTGAGAATTGGTACTAACAGGATAGCTTGACATTAATGTAGGCGTTATTGTTCCGTCTACATTATAAACCGCTACCCGAAAATTTGTTTCTAAAGATATTTCTAATTCAAAACCCGGATTACCACTTATCCCTGAAGTTCCTGCAATGTAATTGGGATCGGCATTTACACCTGATGAACCAAACTTTTGATCAGTATCTATTAAAACACAATAACCCTTTGAACCCGAAATGTAATTTCCGATTCTCATTCTAAAAAGAAGATTAGTGCCATCATTAAAAACATACAAGCCACTACCATCGTAACTTCCCACAATATCACTGAATCCTCCTGTAGGTCCACGTGATAAATCTCCTGTAGGTTCAGGAATAAATGCTGTTACTTTTTTATATGGTATTTCACTTTCTGATACATCATCATTTATAAAGCCCGCTGTAGTTTTTGAAACAAACCCATCTCCATTTGGATTTAGTGGCGTTGAAGTGAAACCTGTGGCAGGCACAATAATTTTACCGGGCTGTTGTGCTTCAGCCATAATGCCTATCAGTAAGAGAAGGAACGTAAAAATTTTATTCAATATAAAATTTGGTTTCATTGGTAATGGACATGTACTATTTATGTAGTATTTTTTCTATAACGTAAAATCATTTTAAAAAGTATATATGGTATTTTACTTGCCTTGTATTTGTAAACATATTATTTAGTTAGAAATAAATTTATAATTAAGCTTTTCTGCTGAAATAACTATTTCTACTACTTTAAAGCCTGTTGCTTTTATATACCGGTATGGGATCTGCACGGAATTTATTCCGGCAAATGCATTAGCCTGTGTTGTAAATAGTATTTTACCCTGCTCGTCAGATACAACTAAATTCATAGGTGCATTTACTAATGAATAATAATTTACAGTTGCATTTGATTTACCGTTTTGTACAACTGAGGAAATATAGGCACGGGTTATATCTGATTTAAATTGATTTTTACAATTTTTGAAACTGAATACAATACTGAATGTGAGTATACTTTCACCCTGTAAAAAACAGAGCCTGACGATGAGAGTGTTGTAACATCATCTCTGTATCCATAATTATTTTCATTTGAAATACCGGCTGCATGTATATTGTATATTGTTGTAAAATGAATACCATCAACACTTCTTTCCAATATATAATTTTCAGTTCCATCTTCTCCGGCAACACTCCATTTAGCATCAATTGTGTTTTTATTTATCAGCATACCTGCAAAGCTTGTAAGCTTAATGGGTAAGGTTGATAAAAAAGTTACAGTTGCAGGTGCAGTTGCCGTACACCCATTTCTCAATTCAGTAACAGTTAATGTATACTTCCCTGTAAAGAAAAAATATATTCCTGTAAATCTATGGTTTGCTCTCTGCTAGCCAAAAATGCACCAAGCAATTTATAGCCAAACACAAATCCTATAAATCCATTTATTAAAATATCAACTATTGAAATAGGTTTACCAACAGTAATTGTTTCCTCTCTCGGCAATAACAACCCCTTCTTTTCTTTCCTCTTTAATTCTTTAGAGATAATTAAAGCACCAATTATAAAAGAAAGAGCAACAAATATTCCGAATGTATAAAATATTTTAAATGCATTTATTTCTACCCCAAA
Organism: Bacteroidota bacterium; assembly: GCA_030946075.1. Classification (GTDB taxonomy): domain Bacteria; phylum Bacteroidota; class Bacteroidia; order Chitinophagales; family Chitinophagaceae; genus Ginsengibacter. The sequence continues at coordinate 14,442 of JALYYX010000086.1, forward strand.
CCAATCTTTAACTGCATAATATAAATTCGGATACATAGTAGATTATTAATAAGGCCGCAACTTATCATTTATTTTATTGCCGGATTAGTTTAGAAAAATATATAACAAAAAATCCCATCTTGTAATTGATGGGACTTTTGAATTATCTGCTTATAATTTTTCTGTTTTCTATTTTGTAATGATGATCTTTTGGGTTTTTAGATCTTTCCAATTTGTAAATCTTATATAATAAACGCCGCTTTCTAATGTGCTCACATCAAGGTTATACAAGTTATTACCAGGGGTTGAAGGAATATTTTTATTTATTACTGTTTTGCCTAATTGATCTTTTACAATTATTTTAGGGTTAGATGTATAGGCTTTAAAAATCAACGAAACATTATTTATAGCCGGCACTGGATAAACTTTAAATATTTCACTATTCAAATATCCAGCGCTATATAAATCTGGTCCGAATGAAGATGTGCCTAACTGTACATTTAAAGAATAACATTGAGTATTGCTATAGGCTTTATTGTAACCCAACACTTCCACTGTATATTTCCCTATAACAGTTGTATTATAAATAATAGTTTCATTAGCTGTACCTGTGTTTGAAGATGTTGCCACAGATTTGCCATTGGGATCAAAGAGTATCAAATTATAATTAGCTGGTAAATTAGTAAGCGTAATTTTTATATTTTTACTAGTAGAATTATTGCTGAAAGAATAGTAATCAAGGTCGGTACTGGTTGCTATTTGAGCATTAATGAATGCACCTGTGTTTATTGGAGCTGGTGCAGTCAAAGTATTATTAGGTTCCAGCAAATCTGTACATGGTGCAGGGGTTGTAAATTGTGCTGTAGCATAAGCACTAAAGCTGCCATTTGTACAATTTGTTTTTACTCTCCAGTTGTAAGTAGTATAAGCAGATAGCCCTGTAATGTTTACAGAGGTTGCAGTAGTTGATGCAGTAACACTTGTCCATGTTGCAGAAGAAGAATTTTGATAATCTACACTGTAATTACTTGCTCCTGAAACTGCCGTCCAACCAAGGGTTGCAGCAGTTGCGGAAATATTAGTGGAGGTAAGAGTATTGGGGGATGAGCAGGCCACTGTTGTAAATTGTGAGGTTACATAATTTCCATAACCTCCAGAGCATTTAGCTCTTACTCGCCAGTCATAATTTGTGTTTGCAGTTAATGCTGAAAGATTTACTGATAATGTAGTTGTACCCGTAACAGCATTTGTCCAAGTTGTAGCTGTGGTTAATTTATAATCCACATCATAACTGAGAGCACCACCTACCCCATTCCAGTTTATGGTTGCTGTTGTTGATGCTAATTTTGTTGCTATAAGTCCCGTAGGATCTCCACAAAGAACTACACATGTATCTAATGTAAAAGATGAAATTCGGGAGCTCCAGTTAGCACTTGAATTATACATTCCTGTAAACCAAAAAGTTTTTCCATCGGGATCGCAAACCAGGTGATTATAATCACCATACCTGCTATTTTTGTTAGCGGCAGTACCATCTGCGATTGAATTTTCAGCGAATGTCATTGTGTTTAATGCATCACATTGCTTTCTGCCCGTATATCTTATCCCCGGGAAAACGCTATTTCCAGAAACATTATACACTAATCCGATATTTCCTTTGGCATCATAAGAGATGGAAGACATAAAGCGGTGAATAGTATCAGGAGAATAAGTACTTTGTTGGTAAATACTCCAATTAGCATTTGTTTTTTTTAATTCATACCATCTTATTCCCGCAATATTGCTCCCCCTGTCAGCAAGATGAGTAAAAACTATTCCTTCATAACCCCCAAAATTTCTATACATTGGTTGATTCATTATCCGCTGATCAAGTGCCTCAAGCATTACTGTTGTTCCGGGCTGCGGGATACATTGAGAGCGTGATGCCCCACAAATATCGGACTTGTATCCCGCTGCTGCCAATGAAACTTTAGTAACTATTTTGGAATTTGAAGGCGTAATAAAATCAACATTAAATTCAAGTATGCCTATGCTATCCGTAGAAGAACCTGTCCATGCGCCATTATTCATATATGTAAATAAACCCCCACTTCCTGAAGGTGGCAAGCTGTTGCCTTGCAAAGAAACAGGGGTCATTGAAAATTCTTTATAAGTAGCGCCTATAGTAATTTTTTGAACTGTAGCAGTTGTATTTCCTGCTAACATTTTATTTCTGTCGAAAGCATATACGCTTGATCCCATATAAGCATTAGCGCTGTTGAAATCATTTGTTTTTGCATAATAGGCATTGTTCCAAACTGAAAATTTGGGATAATCTGGAAAGGTAGTGCCTGTGCTAAAAAAATAAATATACCACGATCCGGTTGGATCATTTGTTTGTGACACTGCTATGGATAATCCCTGATCTATTGTTTCATTTTTATTTACAAATTCAGTCATTATAAATCTGTCTGCAAGATGATCATACAAAACCATAGGATCGCCCAAACCACCCTTGCCTGTAATATTATCAAGATAAGTTGGCACAATTAATTGTGTTCCTGTATTACTAAAAATTTGAAACAATGCACCAGAAGTACCATTCACCATTTGAATTATATGATTTGGACCTACCGCAACAGTAGGATCTGCGGGTGCTGTTGAGCTATAAGGAATGCCATCAAAAGTATTGGTAATTCCTCTGTGTGATGATCCAGTTGTATAAGGTAAGTTAGGGTAATGCAATTGTAAAGCAGGGTCTTGTTTAAAATCAAGTTTGAGACCTTTTGGTAAATTTACTCCTTCTTCAAAATCTTCATCTTCACCAATAATTCCATCTTCATCACGAACAGCAATATTGGCTACAAGAGATTGCGAAGGTTTAAAATCCCTTAAAGCCGGTGTGGTTCTTATTAAATTACCGGTGATTACCTGAACATTTTGTGCAATCGTGCAAACAAAAAAGAAACAGCAAATGAGGAAGAGTGTAAAATTTTTTTTCATAGGTTTTCGTTGGATTATTTGTCTAAAATTCTTATTCCATTTTAAAAAGGCGTTTATTTATTTCCTTTCGTTTTATAACGGCATAATTTTTTTTTATTTTGCAACTATTAATTTTTGTGTTTTAATTTCTTTCCAGTTAAACAGCTTTATAAAATATATGCCATTGATTAGATGGCTCACATCTAAGTTATAAATGTTCTGACCTGCATTTCCGGGTATGCTTTTAGTTATTATTGTTTTACCTAAGCCATCTTTAACAATCAACAAAGGCTTTGAATTATATGCCTGATAAATAATTGAAATGTTTTTTGATGCAGGAATCGGAAATACTTTAAATACGTCGCTATGAGATGAGTTTGGAGAATAAATATCAAAACCGCCGGGTGCCACAGGATCGGGGATAACTTGAACATTTAAAGTATAACATTGGGTATTGCTGTAAGCTCTGTTTACACCTGCTATAAGCACTTTATAGGTTCCTATTACATTTGTATAATACATTATAGATTCTACAGTTGTTCCTGCGTTTTTAGATGTTGCAATAGATTTACCCGAAGGATCATAAAGAGTTAAATCATAATTTGCGGGCAAATTTGTGAGGGTAACTTTAATATTATTATTCGTGGCGTTGTTACTAAATGAATAATAATCTACATCTGTTGCAGTTGCAATTTGGGCATTTATATTTGTACCTGTTTGAATTGTGGCTGCTGCCGTTAATGAATTGTTTGGTTCTAATATATCAACACAAGTAACCGGGGTTGTAAATTGTGAGCTAGTATATGAAGATGCAGAATTGGAACAATTAGTTTTTACTCTCCAGTTGTAAGTGGTGGATGCTGATAAACCCGTAAGATTTACAGAGGTAGAACCTGTAGATGATGCAGCGCTGATCCAATTTGTGGAAGTAGAATTTTTATAATCCACACTATAACTGCTTGCGCCTGCAACAGAGGTCCAGCTTACATTAGCACTATTAGCTGTTATATTTGAAGATTTTAACGCCGTTGGCGCTGCACATGCAACAGTGGTAAACTGAGAAGTTATATAATTACCATACCCTGATGAGCACTTTGATCTTACTCTCCAATCATAAATCGTATTAGCATTTAATCCGGAGAGGTTAACGGATAAATATGTTATACCTACAGCTAACGACGTCCATGCTGTGGAAGTGTTTAATTTATAATCCACATCATAACTTACTGCGCCACCAACTCCATTCCAGTTTACAGTAGCAGTTGTGGATGTTATGTTTGAGGCCATTAATCCGCCGGGATCTCCGCATGAAACAACACAAGTATCTAAGGTAAAAGATGATATTTTTGTGCTCCAGTTTCCTGATGTGTTATACATCCCTGTAAACCAAAAAGTTTTACCATCGGGGTCGCAAACCAATTGATTATAATCTCCATACCTGCTGTTTTTATTGGCTGCAGTTCCATCAGCTAAAGAATTTTCTGCATACGTCATCATATTTATACCATCGCATTGTTTTCTACCTGTGTATCGTATACCTGGATAAAGATTAGTACCTGAAACATTATATGCTAAGCCAATATTTCCTCTTATATCATAAGATATAGCAGGCATAAACCTGTAAACGCTGTCCGGCGAATATGTGCTCTGTTGATTAATATTCCAGTTTCCTGTTGTCCTTTTTAATTCATACCATCGTAATCCTGCAGTACCATTTCCTTTATCAACTGTATTAGTAAATACTATTCCTTCGTACGTACCAAAATTTCTATACATGGGCTGGTTCATTACACGTTGATCCTGAGCCTCAAGCATTACAGATGTGCCGGGTTGCGGAATACATTGTGAACGTGATGCAGAGCAAATATCAGGTTTATAAGAAGCGGTAGCAATTGGTACTTTCGCAATTAATTTTGAATTTGATGATGTAGCAAAATCAGCTACAAATTCTAATAACCCAATACTGTCAGTTGAAGATCCTGTCCATGAATCATCCTGTAAATATGCAAACAATCCTCCTGTTCCGGATGATGGTAAGGCTGTACCTTGTAATGATACAGGTGATATTGAAAATGCTTTATAGCTTGCACCAGCATTAAAAATTTGCATTGTAACTGTAGAATTTCCTGCAAGCATTTTAGTTCTGTCAAAAGCATACACACTTGAATTAATGTAAGCATTAGTGCTATTAAAATCATTGGTCTTTGCATAGTAACCATTATTCCATATAGAAAACTTTGGATAATCTGGAATTGTTGTGCCTGTACTAAAAAAATATATATACCATGATCCGGTAGGATCATTGGTTTGGGAGATAGCTATTGATAATCCCTGGTCAATCGTTTCATTTTTATTTACAAACTCTGTCATTACAAATCTATCGGCAAGCTGATCATATAATACAATGGGATCACCTAATCCTCCTTTTCCGGTAATGTTATCAAGATAGGTGGGTGCTATTAATTGTGTCCCGCTTTTATTAAATATTTCAAACATAGCACCCGAAGGACCATTTATCATTTGGATGATATGATTAGGCCCAACTGCAATTGAAGCATCAGCCGGGGCAACAGAGCTGTATGTAATTCCATCAAAACTTAGAAGAGATGTTTGAGGAGAACTTGATTTTTTAAAATTAGGGTAGACCTTTTGTAAAACAGGATCTACTAAAAGTTTTACAACCGGAAATTTAGGTAAATCTAATCCCTCTTCCAGTTCCTCGGCTATACCTATTATACCGTTATCATCACGAACTTTTACGAATTGTAGAACAGGATTTAGTATTGATGTTACGAGATTTATTAATGGCTTGGTTATCTTAACAAGAATACCTGTTACAACTTTTGGGCTTTGATCAATTATTTGATCTTGTGCAGAGGCAGAAGAAATTAAAATAATAAATGTAATTAGGAGAGTAAAAATTCTTTTCATAGGCTATGTTTAGAATAAAAATGAATCTGCTGATAATTATGCAAATCGTTTGATAAAAATTTATTTAGATGTTTGAATATTCTTAATCCATATCTTAAAATAGTTATATAAAAAAATCCTGCTGGTAATATCACCAGCAGGATTTAAAATTTAAATTTAATTCGAAATAAATTTATAATTAAATTTCTCTGCGGAAATAATTATTTCTACAACCTTTAATCCAATGGTTTGTAAATATTGCACAGGAATTTGTACTGTGTTTATTCCTGAAACGGCTTTTGTTTGTGTGGTATAAAGTATTTTTCCATCTACATCAGAAACTGCTAAATTCATCGGTGCACTTATAACTGAATAATAATTTACTGTTGCATTTGATTTAGCATTTTGTACAACCGAAGTTATATACCCATGATTGAGATCTGATTTAAAATTAATTTTTACAATTTTTGAAATAGAATATAGCGCAGAGTGAGTGTACATTTTAATTCTATAATAAATTACCCCGGTTGATGATATTCCTGTAACATCATCTCTATAACCATAATTACTTTCATTTGAATTTTTTGCTGAATGAATAGTATATACTTTTGAGAAATTAATACCATCAATGCTTCTTTCTAAAATATAATTTTCTGTTCCATCTTCAGTTGCTGTTGTCCATTTTAAATCAACAGTATTTTTAGAAGAAAGTATACCTGCAAAATTTGTAAGCTTTACAGCTAAAGGGCTGCTGGCTTGCAGCATTACCACACTGGCCACTGCAGAGGCAGTACACCCATTTCGTTTTTCAGTTACTGTTAATGTATATTTCCCGGTATCTTCAGCATCGCTGTATTGAGTATACTTATGATAACTATTTGGCCCGGTCCAATCCCAATCTAATCCTGAGGAATACCCAAATGGAGTTAAGTAATTACTTGCAGCAACATTGCCACCCTGTAATAGAGCAATAGGATTTAATGCCGTTAAATAATATGTACCTCCTGCATTTGCTACAGGTTTATAATCATCTTTGCTAACAATTACTGAATCGCTTAAAGAACTGCAGCCGATATAACTTCTTGTTTTTAAAACATATGTACCTTGTTTATTAACGGTTATTCCTGTGCTATCTGTTCTGGTTAGTATATTACCATCACGGGTTGCCCATTCATAAACTGCAGGGCTGGGATATACAGAAAGAGGATTAATATTCACTGTTGGAACATTACACGCTAAAACGTTTGGTTGAATTAAATCTGGTGGAATCATCGGGTCAGCAACAAAAGAGTAGGGCCCCGTAAAATCTTTTAAGGCAGCACTAAACGATGAAGAGGCTCTTGTTTTTGCTATCATCCTGCTAAAAGGAGGGTTGCAGGGATTATTATAAGGATTGAATGCAGGATCAGTTCCTAAAGCAGTAAGATCAACTGCAACTTCACAAAATTCTCCGGCACCATAAGATGCTGTATATCCGTTTATACCGGCTCCATTCTTAGAAAAGCTCCCCCAATAAGGTGAGGCCGTGGATGCAGCTGTATTCACAACACCCCAAACAGGTAAAGGTGCTCCGGGTTGTTTTGAAGTAATTTCTGCATACCCATAATTAGGAGTAGTATTTGAAGGATAAAAACTATTAGCTACAAAGTCAAATTTTTGAGGAACCAAGTTTTGATAGTCATTTTTACTTACCCAAATATAAATATTCAGAGATGATACTGCTGTGCCTGAAAATGAAAAGCTTATTTGCATATCCCCTATCTCATCAACAGAGTTATCTGGTCTAAATTCCCATCTTGTATGGCCGCCGGTCCAACTTGGCCCTGAATTAATAAATTTCCCTGTACTTCTGTTATAACTCATTTTCTGTTTAAATAATTCAAAGTCCATATAGTGTGTACCATTAGAAGAATATACAGATCCGCCCATAATTAAAATTAGAGGACTTGGATTTGGTCCGGTAATTACACTCCCGTTTCTGCGCAAATGAATATATGTATCCACTATATCACATTTGTCCAAAATACTTGAACCATTAGGGTTTGTTGCCCACGTTGTGGGATCATCTGCATTTTTCGCTGATCCAAAAGTTGTAGAATCTATTCCAACATTATCATGTGCAAATCGTGCATCCAACATCATTATCCCATCCTGCACTTGAAAACGGTTAAATGCCATCGGCATATCAAATAAAAAATTTTGCCCGGCCTGTAACCGGGTCTTAATAACAGATGCACCTGTAGTATCAATTACTCCAATGCCTGAACCTCCGGGGCTGGTAAACCAATCGTGAGAGCCTGCACCTGCGGGCATTGAAGTTCCAAATAAATGCACATTTGCTTTCACATCTGCATCAATTCCAAATTTTGCAGGAGCGCCACCAGATATAATTGTTTGCGAAATTGAACTTAATGAACAACCAACTGTATACAAAATTGCCAGTATGAACTTTACGGTGTAAAATTTTTTCATTTCTTGTTTAATTTGAGGTTAAGCTGGTTTTTTTCAAGGAACTCGGGCTTAATCAATTTCTTAAAAACTAAAATCCTGTATTGTTAGGGAGAAAGTAAGAAGTAGATAAATCAGTGTGTAAGGGGAACTATAGTAAATTCTATTTTAGGGGATAGAATTTATTCGAAAGTACAAACGTACATCGCAAAATGTTAGGATGCAAGTAATTTTACAATTTTTTTTCGACGGTAATTTTACGCAATATAAAATTGCGTTTAGGTATAAGGGTTAGGCTGCCTTGTAAACTATAGTAATTGAATGTAATAACTCGCAGTCATCATCGTGATCTTCATGGTAAGAAGATTGAACAACCGTTAAAACTTCAATTTTTGGATTAATAGTCAACCAGGCATTAACTGAGCTTTCAATATCAAATAAACTGTGATCAGAAAAAATCTTTATTCCTTGCATTGCTTGTATTTTGCATTGGGTTAATCTTGAAGGTATGAATTATAACTTCGGTATTGTGTAGAAGTTAGTAACATTTCCGATAATTAACAATGCTCGTTAAAAGCTGCTGAGAGATTTTGAGCTATCATTTGAGCAGAGCGTCCTTCAATGTTATGGCGCTCAATAAAATGAACCAATCTGCCATCTTTAAATAATGCTATCGAAGGAGAGGATGGCGGGTAGGGCAATAAATGATCACGAATACTTTTTACCGCATCCACATCAAATCCGGCAAAGCTGGTAGTTAACCTGTCGGGCTTTTTATTTCCATTGGTAACTGCCATTAATACTCCTGGCCTGGCGGTACCTGCAGAGCATCCGCATACTGAATTTATAACCACCAATGTAGTTCCATCTTTGGAAAGAGTTTCATCAACATCAGTTTTATTTAATAATTCATCAAAACCGTTTTCAGTAAGTTCCTCTTTCATCGGAATAACTATTTCTTCAGGATACATAATTTATATTTTAGAACTGCAAATTTACATCAGTTACAACTTATTTCTAAACAAATGTTCCTGTTAATAAATTGGTAAGAGATTTGTTTTGTAAAAAGATGGTAATAAAATTGAATTACGTAGTAAAACAAACAATCATGAAAAATATAAAATCACTTAAATTTTTTATAGCAATATTTGCTGTAGTACTTTTAACCTTTGCGCAAAGTAGTAATGCTCAGGTGCAAACAAAAAGATTACCTGACGGATCAGTAGTTTACTCTGATGGAACCATACGATTACCGAATGGCCATGTAAGATACCCCAACAATAATAATGGTAATACCTATCCCTCAAATTATCCTGATTATGGAATTGGCAGATATCCCAGAACATCTACTCGTCAGTCTGATGGAAGTATAATTTATCCGGATGGAAGAATAGTGTATCCTGATGGAACTGTAAGGTATCCTGATGGAAGAGTGTATTCTCCATCAAATAATAGCAGATGGATTCCACCGGGACAGGCTAAAAAAATGTATGGCGCTCATGATGCAAGAGATTATGCACCCGGACATAATAAAAATAAAAACAGAAACCGTGACTATGAAAATGAAGATAATGACAGAGATGAACATGACAAAGGATGGAAAAATAATAAAGGACGTGGACATGGTAAGCATGGCCATGATGATTAGAACCAACATGGATCTACACCTACAAACCTCTCAACTTCGGGAGGTTTTTTTATTGCTTTCGTATCCTAAAATTTTCAACATGCTTTGTGCAGTTTGTTCTTTAGCATATACCCAGTCAATTAATTTTCCATTTTTATCACGCTCAACAATTATGTGTTTTGGAGATGGAATGAGGCAATGTTTTATTCCTCCATATCCACTAATTTGATCCTGATAAGCTCCGGTATGAAAAAAGCCAACATATAAAGGTTCGCCATTTGTTATCTTGGGAAGAAAAACTTCATTAATATGTTCTTCAGAATCATAATAGTCATGACTGTCACAGGTTATGCCGCCAAGTGTTACCCTCTGATAATCTTCATTCCATTTATTTATGGGGAGTAGTAAAAACTTTTCACCGATCCCCCATGTGTCAGGCAATGTGGTTATAAATGATGAATCAATCATATACCAAATCTCACGGTCGTTCTGTTTTTTTTCTCCAATGATACTATATATATGTGCCATGCTTTCTCCAACAGTGTAACTTCCAAACTCAGTAAAAATATTAGGCATAGGAACTTTACTTCGTTTGCAGCCTGCTTTTATGTTTCTTACAATTTCATTTATCATAAATTGATAATCGTATTCAAACCCTAAAGAATGTTTTATAGGGAAACCACCACCAATATTTATTGAATCAAGCTCAGGGCAAATTTTTCTTAACTGGCAATAAAGATTAATTATTTTATTTAATTCGCTCCAATAATAAATGTCATCTTTTATTCCTTTGTTTAAAAAAATGTGGAGCATTTTAAGCTGATAGCGGTGTTCATTGCCTTCTATCTCATCTACATAAAATTCTAAAATATCTCTTGCACGCATTCCTAATCTGGAGGTGTAAAAAGGGAATGTAGGCTCTTCTTCTGCAGCTACCCTTATGCCTAATTTAAAAGGCACTCTTACTGATTTTTTGTATGCTTTTAATTCTTCTTTATTATCTAAAACAGGAATTACATTTTCAAAGCCAGTATTTAATAATCTTGCTATACGGCTTGTATAATTTTTCTGTTTAAATCCATTGCAGATAATAAAGATATTTTTATCTATTTTTTTTCTTTCATATAGTTTATTAATAATCTCAATGTCGTATGCATACGAGGTTTCAAGATGAATATCATTTGTAAGAGCTTCTTCTACTATAAAAGAAAAGTGTGAGCTTTTAGTGCAATAACAGTAAAAATATTTGCCTTCGTATTTATTCTTTTTTAATGCAGTAGCAAACATTTTTTTAGCCTTGGTTATTTGCATTCCTATCTTAGGTAGATAGGTAACCTTTAAAGGCGTTCCATATTTATCTATTAAAGCTTTTATATCAACATTATTATATTGGAGATAATCATCTTTTACAATAAAATCTTCCTGCGGAAAATTGAACGTTTGCTTCACCAGGTCGGTGTACGTATTATTCATCTATGCGATAGGTTTCTTTATGAATGATTTACAAATGTAATAGAATGAAAATTATTTGAGCATAAAAAAACCGTTCCAAATTTCAGGAACGGTTCTAATAAAAATGTTTAAAAAATTATTTAACTGATTCAATTAATTTTTTAAAGCTTTCAGGTTCATTCATTGCAAGGTCTGCCAATACTTTTCTGTTAAGATCAATATTTTTTGTTCCCAGTTTATGAATGAATTGACTGTAGGTCATTCCTTCTGCTCTTACAGCTGCGTTTATACGTGCTATCCATAATGTGCGGTATTCACGCTTTTTTAGTTTACGACCAACATAGCTGTAGGTCATACCTTTTTCCATTACATTCTTTGCAACGGTATATACATTTTTACGCTTGCCATAATAGCCTTTGGCTGCTTTTAAAATTCTTTTTCTTCTTGCTCTGGATGCTACTGCATTTACTGAACGTGGCATATAATAAGTTTAAAGTTTTTAGTTTAATGCCTGCCTGTCCGGTAGGCAGGTTTGTAGTTAGAAAAATAATTATTTAAGACGAAGTAAACGCATAACAAAATCCCTGTTAGGGCCTTTTACAACACCAACCTTACGCATAGCACGTTTGCGCTTGGTAGATTTTTTTGTTAAGATGTGTCTCTTAAAAGCTTTTTGAAAAGTAATTTCTCCTGTACCGGTTACTTTAAAGCGCTTCTTTGCGCTGGAGTTGGTTTTAACCTTTGGCATTATACTAATTTTATTTTTACACCCTGCCGGCGCCCCGAACAGACGGGAACTTATGGAGCCATGTGGGCAATATGTTTTTTATTCCGATTATTTCGGAAAGCATAAACACAAATGCTTAACGAGGCGCAAAAGTAAAGGTTTTATGTAGATTTACCAAGAGAAAAAGACAATTAAAAATTCTCTTCTTTCGTTCTATCAGTGCTGGGAAAAAATTTTTCAAGCCAATGCATGGAGGTGGAAACAGGCCCTTCCATTTTATGCGATCGGTCATCAATGGTATCATCATGAATGGCTTTACCAATCTGCAGTTCAGCCGGTAAATAAAGCAGTATATTATTTTTTTGGTCTATCAGAAATTCTTTCACTGAAATATCACTTCCATCTCCAGGTACATTTTCTTTAATTAATCTTACAGCCTCGCCGGCTATTTCTTCCATTTTACGAGATGTATACTCAATGGTAGCACCGGTATATTCAGAAACCTTGCTAATAATATTACTTTCATATTTGCCAAATATTGTGCTCAACAAAGTGCCCTGAAATTTTTGATTTAATATTGCTTTGTTACCTTCTTTATCTCCGCTGAATTTATATAAGCCAAGCAAAACAGTTGGTATTGCTGCCTGCGGCAAATAATCTTCTGAAGGTAAATTCTCGGTTTTTTTTACTTCCTGTGTATTGGGATCTATTTTTTGTAATTCATGAAATCCTAAATTTTTCTGTATAGTTTCTACAAGATTAAGAGCCATAAAAATTATTGATGGGTTACTACTTTTTTCTTTTGACTTTTTGGGGCAAATATCGCAAACATTCTTTTTCCTTCCAGCTTTGGCATGCTTTCTAACGTTCCAAAATCAACCAGCCGTTCAGCAAACTTTAAAAGTAACAACTCACCTCTTTCTTTAAACATAATTGCCCGCCCTTTAAACTGAACATACGCTTTTACTTTATTGCCATCTTTTAAAAAGTTTTGTGCATGCTTGCTTTTAAAATCAAAATCATGATCATCCGTGTTAGGTGTAAAGCGTATCTCTTTTACTTCAGAGACTTTGCTTTTCGCTTTCATCTCTTTTTCTTTCTTCTTCTTCTCGTACAAAAATTTATTGTAATCAATAATTTTACAAACAGGCGGATCTGCCTGAGGAGAAATTTCTACCAGGTCTAATCCCTGATCCTGTGCCATTCTTTGTGCTGTCTGTGTATCGTAAACACCTACTTCTACATTTTCTCCAACCAATCGTACCTGTGGTACTCTTATCATGTGGTTGGTGCGGTGTTCCTGTTGTTGTTCTTTTTTAAAACGTGGGTTAAATGCACCTCTCGGTGCTCTTGGGGGAAATGCCATTAATTGATTTTAGTTTATAAATATTTATTTTATAAGAAATAATTTTATGACAGTGAATATCAATCCAACTATTCCGATGCCGGTTCCAACAATCCATAAGATTAACGAATTAAATCGTTTTTCTACATCTATTTGAAATCTTAATAAATCTTCTTTCAAAAGTGATAAATCTTCTTTAGTTGCTAAAATATCCTTTTTAGAATCAACTTTTGCTTCAATTATTTGCTCAATCTCCTGCACAACAATCTTAGCATCATCATTATTTTTAAAATAACGCTGAAGAATTTCGTA
>JALYYX010000095.1 GCA_030946075.1 Bacteroidota bacterium
TTTTGCAACAAACCTAAAATTTTAATTGCAGATTTTTACTCTTTTAATATAAAAGAACCTTTGGCTTATTTTTGCAGATATGGATGAATTGTTACAACAGATAGAATCTTATAAAAAAGAAATCGCAGAATTTTCGGCAGACAATGACGTTGCTGAAACTTTTCGTATAAAATATTTAGGAACTAAAGGACTGGTAAAAAAGGTAATGGCGGAAATGCGAAATGTTCCTAATGATAAGAAACGTGAGTTTGGACAAATACTGAATGAATTTAAAATTTTTACTGAAAAAAAATATGAAGACCTCAAATTATCTACTGATAAATCACAACTGGTAACTGACAACTCACAGGATTTTACTTTACCGGGAGATGCATTACCATTAGGCAGCCGCCATCCATTAAATATTGTAAAGAATAAAATTATTTCTATTTTTCAAAGATTAGGATTTGCTGTTGCCGAAGGACCTGAGATAGAAGATGACTGGCATAATTTCACAGCATTAAATCTTCCAGAAGATCATCCTGCAAGAGATATGCAGGATACGTTTTACATCTCTCAAAACCCAGACTGGATGCTGCGTACACACACCAGCAATGTGCAGGTACGTGAAATGGAAAAAGGAAATTTACCAATAAGAATTATTTGCCCGGGAAGAGTTTACCGAAACGAGACCATCAGTGCAAGGGCACATTGTTTTTTTCACCAGGTAGAAGGTTTATACATTGCTGAAAATGTTTCATTCGCTGATCTAAAACAAACGCTTTACTTTTTTGTTCAGGAAATGTTTGGGCAAGATGTGAAGATACGTTTTCGTCCTTCTTACTTTCCGTTTACAGAGCCAAGTGCAGAGATGGACATTAGCTGTTTGATTTGCGGTGGCAAGGGCTGCAGCGTTTGTAAACATACGGGCTGGGTAGAAATTTTAGGATGCGGAATGGTTCATCCAAAGTTGCTGGAGAATTGCAAAATTGATAGCAACAAATATTCAGGGTTTGCATTTGGAATGGGTGTAGAAAGAATTACAATGCTTAAATACCAGATAAAAGACCTTCGTTTGTTCAGTGAAAATGATCTGAGATTTTTGAAACAATTTACGGGGGCGGTGTAAGTTCCACACTCCTGACGTGACTTCGCAGTACTTTTATAAAAATTAATACTTTTAATAATCTGAGTATTTTCTTAATCATAGAAATCTTTTAATCTACCCAAATCATGGCTCAGACAATTAAAACCATTTGCATTTGCGGCGCAGGAACTATGGGAAGCGGTATTGCACTGGTATCTGCTCAAAATGGTTTTAATACCATCTTGTTTGATGTTAATAAAACTATTTTAGAAAAGGCAAAAGAAGGCATTCAAAAGAATTTGAAAACTTTAGTTGATAAACAAAAAATTTCTCCGGAAGAAAAAGAAAATATATTTCAGAAAATAAAATTTACAAATAATATTAAGGATTGTTTAGCAGATGTTATTATTGAAGCGATTATTGAAAAAACGGGAGCTAAAATTTCTTTGTTCAATCAGCTTGCAGAAATAAATAATCCGCAAACAATTTTTGCTACAAACACTTCATCACTATCCGTTTCTGATATTCAAAAAAAAGTTATTCAGCCCGAAAGCGTTGTGGGAATGCATTTTTTTAATCCTGCGCAAATAATGAAACTGGTAGAAGTTGTAAAAGGAAAACAAACAAGTGAAAATGTAGCACTAACAATTTATGATCTGTGTAAGCAAATGGGAAAGTCGCCTGTAATGTGCAAAGATGCACCCGGCTTTATTGTTAACCGTGTTGCACGGCATTATTATTTAGAAGCAATGAAATTGGTTGAGCAAAATATTGCAACATTGGAAAATGTTGATGCTATTATGGAAGCATCCGGTTTTAAAATGGGGCCATTTAAATTAATGGATCTTATTGGTATGGATATAAACCTTTCTGTATCACAAAGTATTTACGGGGCATTCAATAATTCAGAAAGATTTAAGCCTTCAGATATTCAAATTGAAAAAGTGAAAAGCAACCATCTTGGAAGAAAGACCGGCAGAGGGTTTTATCACTACGATTAATTATCTTCTGCTGCCAAGCTTTGCAAGCAAACGCAAAATTTCTAAATACAGCCAAACAATAGTTACAAGCAAACCAAAAGCGCCATACCATTCCATATATTTTGGTGCACCTGCCTCGGCGCCTCTTTCTATCATATCAAAATCAAGAACTAGATTTAGTGCAGCAATGGCAACAACGAATAAAGAAAATAAAATTCCAAATGTTGTGCCTTGAGAAAGAAAAGAAACATTGATGTTAAACATTCCCAGTATCAATGTAATAAAATAAAAAATGGCGATACCTGCAGTAGCAGTAAGAATTATCGCCTTAAACTTTTGCGTAACCCTGATTATTTTAAAACTATATAAAAGATACATAGCGATTGCAGTTCCGAATGTTAATCCAACTGCATTCATAATGAGGTCAGGAGCTTTTGCGCCAAATGCATTGTTATAAATTGCCGAGATAGCGCCTAAGAACAAACCTTCTAATAAAGCATAAGCTGGCGCTAAGAACGGTGCCCATTCTTTTTTAAAAATTATTATCATAGCAACAATAAAACCGCCTATTACACCTGTCCATATTAAGGGTACAACATTGCCGCCTCCATTAAATTCTTTCCACGAATAAAAGGCAGTTGCCATCACCATTAAAAATAAAAATCCAAATTTGTTTAGTGTGCCTCTTACAGTCATTGCATTTGCCGGATCAACAACAATTGTATTTTGGAAACTCTTTTCTGATAAGGCCGGGTTACCTGATTTAAATAATGGCATTGTATTAAAATTTAAGAATATAAAATTAAATTAAAATAAAAATACTTTTAATAAAATCATTGTTAACTATTATTGATTAACGAAATAAAATACAGCTAAACTTAAGTAATTTCGTAACACTTTTATATGAATACAACCGATGAAGTTTTACAGGATGTGGTGATAAAATTTGCCGGCGATTCGGGTGATGGTATGCAACTTACCGGCAGCCAGTTCACCAATAATACAGCAATGCTTGGTATTGATCTGGCGACCTTTCCTGATTTTCCTGCAGAGATAAGAGCCCCGCAAGGTACGCTACCGGGGGTTTCAGGCTATCAACTTCGTTTTTCCAGCGACAGAATTTTTACTCCCGGCGATGCTTGTGATGTATTGGTTGCTATGAATGCGGCAGCATTAAAAACAAATTTAAAAGGATTAAAAAGAAATGGAAAGATCATTGCCAATGTAGATGGTTTCGATGCAAAAAATTTACGGCTTGCTAATTATCCTGATGGTGTTAATCCTTTAGAGAACGGAAGCCTCGAAGGTTACGAATTGATAAAAATGGATGTAACCAAAATGACCAGGGAGGCGTTGAAGGAATTTGAAATGGGTACAAAAGAAAAAGATCGTGCAAAGAATATGTTTGTACTTGGGTTTTTATATTGGATGTATAACCGGAGCCTTGATAATACCATTCAATTTTTAAAAGAAAAATTTGGTAAGAAACCGGATATTTTAAACAGCAACATAAAAGCTTTACAGGCAGGTTACAATTTCGGTGATACTACCGAAACTTTTACTACAAGATATTCTGTTGAAAAAGCAAAAATGCCCGCAGGCAATTATCGCAGTATTATGGGCAACCAGGCTTTGGCGTATGGCCTGATTGCCGCTTCGCAAAAAAGTGGACTGCAATTATTTTTAGGCTCCTATCCTATCACACCTGCCAGTGATATTTTGCATGAGCTAAGCAGGCACAAAGCATTTGGTGTGAAAACTTTCCAGGCAGAAGATGAAATTGCTGCAATAACATCTGTGATTGGTGCAGCGTATGGAGGAAGCCTTGGTGTTACTTCAACCAGTGGTCCCGGGATGGCATTAAAAGCAGAGGCAATGGGACTTGCGGTAATGCTTGAAATTCCTTTGATAATTTGTAATATTCAACGTGGCGGACCTTCAACAGGGTTACCAACAAAAACTGAACAAAGTGATCTGCTGCAGGCATATTATGGAAGAAATGGCGAATGCCCTATGCCGGTAATTTCTGCGTCAACACCAACCGATTGTTTCAGCGCCGTATATGAAGCGGTGAGAATTGCAGTGCAACACATGACACCCGTAATTTTTTTAAGCGATGGGTATATTGCTAATGGCGCAGAGCCGTGGCTGTTTCCTAAGAGTGATGAATTGCCTGCGATTGAAGTGAACTTTAAAAAAGAATTGGGCCATCATGAAGAAACTTTTCAGCCATACTTAAGAGATGAAAAGTTGGTTCGTCCGTGGGCTATACCGGGCACAGCAGGGCTGGAGCACAGAGTAGGCGGATTGGAAAAACAAAACATCACAGGCAATGTTTCTTACGATCCCGAGAACCACCAGATGATGGTTAAGATACGGCAGGAAAAAGTTGATAAAATTGCTGATTATATTCCTGAACAAAAATTAGATAATGGTCCTGAAAAAGGGAAAGTGCTGGTGCTCGGATGGGGAAGCACCTATGGTTCTATAAAAAGTGCATTGGTAGATCTTATTGCTGAAGGTTCTGCTGTGTCACATGCACACCTTCGTTATGTGCGACCATTCCCCAAAAACCTAGGGGACATAATAAAAAACTTTGAGCATGTTTTAATTCCAGAACTAAACAATGGCCAGCTTATAAAAATCATCCGCGACCAATATTTAGTTGATGCCAAAGGCTATCATAAAATAATGGGAATACCTTTTACCAAGCATGAGATTGTGGATGAGATAAAGAAATTATTAGTATAATTATTCCCTTATCCTTCTTTGCTTTAACTCTTCTTCCAAAACTGTGTCCCAGCGGGGTTTTCACAGCATTCATTTACGGGTAAAATAGTCTAACCGTGAAACCCCGATGTATAATATTCTTAAAATAATAATAAACCAAACTTACAAATCATTAAAATGCTTTGGTTTAAAATGTTTCGCAATTCCTTCTTCATAAAATGATGCACTACTATGTTCATAAGAAACAAAATCCTTTGCTAATTTCCATTTACCACTCACAGGATTATTATGGATGTAATTCAATTTCTGAATGAGAAATTTTTCAGAGAAAATTGCTTTTGCATCAAATGAATCTTTAAACACTTTGTGTAATTGATTCTTCTTCCGCTCTCTTCCGGTAAGCGCATCATGTAAGATTTTCAAGGCTTGTATATCATTTGCATTTTCTAACCGGTTTATTATTTCATAAGCCATAAAGCGTTTCCCATTAGATATGATTTTGTTCAGATTAAAACCAGTCTCGGGAAAATATAAAATACAGTGAACATGATTTGGCATAATAACATAACCAATTACTTCAATCTTTTCTTGCTTTAAAATATTGAACCACTTATAAACCATGTCATAACTATTGGTCAGTTCAAAAAGATGCATCCATTCATAAAAGGTGAAAGTGCAGAAGTACATTGAATAAACATCGGAGTATTTATATTTTATTGACATGTTGCTAAATTAGCGAGAGCAATTCTTTTAATTTGAAGACTTAACAAGCAGCGGGGTTTCATTTCCAGAAGTAATTAATTGATTTGGTGTATTTACTGGAAATGAAAACCCCGCTGGGACAATAAATCTTTTCTTGTTTTAAAATACTGAACCAGTTATAAACTATATCATAACTATTGGTCAGTTCAAAAAGATGCATCCATAAAAGGTGAAAGTGCAGAAGTACATTGAATAAACATCGGAGTATTTATATTTTATTGACATGTTGCTAAATTAGCGAGAGCAATTCTTTTAATATGAAGACTTAACAAGCAGCGGGGTTTCATTTCCAGAAGTAATTAATTGATTGGTGTATTTACTGGAAATGAAAACCCCGCTGGGACACTAAAATAATGGGGATACCATTTACCAAGCATGAGATTGTGGACGAG
The DNA here is from genome assembly GCA_030946075.1 of Bacteroidota bacterium. GTDB lineage: Bacteria > Bacteroidota > Bacteroidia > Chitinophagales > Chitinophagaceae > Ginsengibacter. The sequence goes on from JALYYX010000095.1 coordinate 5,931, forward strand.
GTAAAAAAATTATTGTAAAATCATTCCCTAATCCTCTCCACCAAATTTTCTTTTAAAACTACTTTGTGGTAATATTTGCAAACAGGTTTTAATCCGCATATTTCACATTTAGGTTTGCGGGCTACGCAGATGTAACGGCCATGTAATATAAGCCAGTGGTGCATTGCAGCTACATATTCTTCGGGTGTGTATTTTAATAATTGCTTTTCAGTTTGCAAAGGATTTTTTGCGCCGGAGGTTAAACCAATTCTTGCTGATACACGAAACACATGAGTATCTACAGCAATGTTTGGCTGCTGATCAATTACAGAGGTAATTACGTTTGCGGTTTTTCTACCAACACCGGGGAGTTGTGTTAGCTCATCAACCGTCATTGGTATTTGGCCATTAAATTTTGCTACTACCATGTTAGCCATGCCTGCGAGATGCTTTGTTTTATTGTTGGGGTAAGAAACACTTTTAATCAGTTGGAATAATTCTTCATGATCAGCTTTGCTTAGTGCATATACATCAGGATATTTTTCGAAGATGGGAGGTGTGGTTTGATTTATTCTTTTATCGGTGCACTGGGCAGATAAAATTACTGCTACTAATAATTGATAAGCTCCGTCGTAAATTAATTCTGTTTCAGCATTGGGAGCATGTGTTTTAAAATAATTTATTGTGAATTTGTAGCGTTCTTTTTTGGTCATGAGTGAATGTGATACGCTAAGATAAAAGTTTAATAGCAGCACAAATGATGAACGTAATGCGACGCAACGATGATGCTATGAAATACAAATGCCGGTAACATAAATTTTTATAAATATCAAAGTAAAAAATCTCCTAAATAAAACGCCCCGCCATGGTTATTGGCAGGACGAAAATAAGGTAATTAGCAGTTTTGTTTTAGTGCGTGTGTAACTCCGCAATTGATTTTTTTGCGTGACGTAAGATTTTGTTTACGGCCTCATCACGAGGTGTAAGCTCAAATGCTTCCAGTCTTTTTTGCGCCGAAACTATTACTTCAAACATTTCATTCAAATGCCAGTCAGTTTCTAAAGCGGCTTTAATAGCTTCCGATTTTTGAGGGGAAGTTTCCTTGTACAGGTACTGTACCAGATCCTCTGGTGTAAAGTTGTGCATAGGCAAGGTTAATTGCTTTTAAGTGAGAAAATCATTATCCAATTCAATTATTAAACGACGCTGATGAATAAATATTGTATTTGAACAGTAAAATTACTGTTTTGGTGTGCTAATGATGTAAAGATCTTCATTATCTCTCTTCATCATATACTTTTCACGGGCATATTTTTCTAAGGTAGAAGGATTGGTTTTAAGCAGGTCCAGCTCATGTTTGGTGTCGCTTATCTGGTTATTCATTGTTCTTTCGCTTTGTTCAAGTGTTCTCAATTCTTTAACTCTTTTCCATTGTGTTGGAAGGTCATTACGGTCAATAAAAAGCATCCAGGCAAGAAATGCCACTGCTGTTATAAGATATTTATTATGCAGCCATGCCGGAAATTTTTTCAAGAGTTGTGTTTTATAGTTTGCCAAATTTAATTTTTCCATTTGGATAAACCGCACTTTCTGCTAAAATTTCTTCTATTCTTATTAACTGGTTGTATTTAGCGATTCTGTCTGTTCTGCTGGCGGAACCTGTTTTTATTTGCCCGCAATTTAATGCAACAGAAAGGTCTGCAATTGTTGTGTCTTCTGTTTCACCACTGCGATGGCTCATGATGGTATTGTAGCCATTGTGTTGCGCTAAGGTAACTGCATCAATTGTTTCAGTTAATGTGCCAATCTGGTTTACTTTTACGAGAAGGGCATTTGCAATTCCTTTATCAATTCCTTGTTGCAAGCGATTCACATTCGTTACAAAAAGATCATCACC
>JALYYX010000119.1 GCA_030946075.1 Bacteroidota bacterium
TAAAATTTTAGGTGGCAATTTTTTAAGAATTCTTAAAGAGAATGAAAAAGAGTAGGATAAAATGTGCAAACAAATTTTTACATTTTTGAATTCTTTATATTAAGTTAGATTTTTATTTCCTGTCCAAAACACCTCAAGCTTTCCGTGGAGCTCATCTAAAAACTAATTGGCATTTTTTTTCTTTAACCAAAACAATTTTTATGAACACAAAAAAATTAATTATTGGAGGCATTGTAGGTGGTGTAGTTTATTTTCTTCTGGGGTGGTTATTTTATGGAAATCTTTTTCTGCAATATTTCCATGATCATCCGGGCACCGCAACCGGCGTAGATAAACCAATGGATCAGTTTCTATGGTGGGCTTTAATTTTAGGCAATGTATTAGCAGGATTTTTATTGGCTTATATTTTTTTAAAGTCCGGCGTATCTACACTTTCTTCCGGATTAATTACCGGGGGCATACTGGGTTTGCTTATGAGCAGCTCATACGACTTGATGATGTATGCTACTACAAATATTGTAAGCAAGCATATTGTATTTGCTGATGTAGCAATCTATACAGTCATGTCTGCTATAACAGGTGCAGTAATTGCAGTGGTGATGGGAATGAGTAACCGGTCGGCTGCAAATGATACAGTAGTATAATAATTTTACTGTGGGGCAAATCGCCCCACAGTTTATTCAGGTTCTTCCTCTGCAAAAATCTAAATTTTTCTGATAAAGTATTACGCTTACATTAGCCTTGTAAAAGATGTAATGAAAAAACATATTTTCTTCTTTCTGGTTTGTAATTTCTTTTTACTGCCGCAAAAAACTCCTGCTCAAATTGCCCCCCGAATTTTTACAAAGGCTATGAAATATGAAATGAGAGAAAAAGTAAAGCAAGCTGTAAAGCATGCCTGGCAAGGTTATAAGCAATACGCATGGGGATTTGATGACCTTAAGCCATTAACCAAAACCGGCCACAATTGGTATAAGCAATCGCTGCTAATGACGCCTGTTGATGCCTTTGATACGTTTATATTATTAGGTTTAAAAGATGAGGCCAGAGAAGCGAAGGACATAATTCTGCAAAAACTTAATTTTAATGTAGATCAGGATGTACAGGTATTTGAAATAACTATTCGTTTGCTGGCAGGTTTACTTACTGCTTATGAATTAGACGGAAACAAAAAATTCTTATCACTTGCTGATGATCTTGGTAAAAGATTAATGCCTTGCTTTAATACACCAACAGGCATGCCTTATCGGTATGTAAATCTTGTTTCAGGAAAAATAAAAGACTCAGCAAACAATCCTGCAGAGATCGGTACGCTCATTATGGAGTTTGGAAAACTTTCAAAGCTTACGCACAATACTACTTTTTATAATGCCGCTAAAAAGGCCATCATGGCGGTTTACAGCAAAAGAAGCGGTATTGATCTTGTTGGAGAAACCATAAATGTAAATACCGGAGACTGGCTGCAAACACAAAGTCATGTAAGCGGTTACATTGATTCTTATTATGAATATTTATTCAAATGCTGGAAATTATTTGGTGATAAAGATTTTAAAAATGCCTGGAATGTTTCTGCAAAAGCAATAAAAAAATATCTTGTAGTAAAACAAAATAATGGATGGTTTTGTACACATGCTGATATGAATACTGGCATTGAAGCTACACCGTTGTATGGAGCACTGGATGCATTCATAGCCGGATTAATGGCATATTCAGGAGATATAAAAACAGGAGGAGAGATGCAGAAAGCAAATTATTATATGTGGACTAAGTTTAACATGGAGCCGGAAGAATTTAATTTTAAAACAGACTCAATTTTATCTGCACAATATGTTTTACGGCCCGAAAATTTAGAGAGCTGTTTTTATTTATACAGGCTAACAAAAGATCAGCAGTATCTTTTTATGGGTAAAAGAATGGTTGATGACATTCTTACGCATTGCAGAACAGACATAGGTTTTGCCTCATTAAAAAACGTTCGCACTTTTGAGAAATCAAATTCAATGCACAGCTTTTTATTTGCAGAAACTTTTAAATATGCTTATTTAATATTTGCTCCTGACAATGCAATTGATTTGAATAAAGTTGTATTAACCACAGAAGCACATCCGCTTAAAATCACCAGCAAATAATGGCCACAAAAATTTTCATTAATATTCAGCAACTAATTAATGTAAGAGAACAAACTCATTTGCTGAGAGGTAAAGAATTATCTGAATTGCCTGTTATTGAAAATGCATATTTAATTATTGAAGATGGAATAATTGCAGATTATGGTGAAACGTCTCAAATTCAAAATTCAAAATTTAAAATTCAAAATAGTATAGATGCATCAGGACAGTTTGTACTACCATGCTGGTGCGATAGCCACACCCACCTTGTATTTGCAGGCAGCAGAGAAAATGAATTTGTAGATAAGATAAAAGGATTAAGCTATGCCGAAATTGCTGCAAAAGGAGGCGGAATTTTAAATTCAGCAAAAATATTAAATGAAACATCAGAAGATGAATTATTTAATCAATCGTGGAAGCGGTTGCAGGAAGTTATCAAACTTGGAACAGGGGCCATCGAAATAAAAAGCGGTTATGGATTATCAGTTGAGGGTGAACTGAAAATGTTGAGGGTGATAAAAAAATTAAAAGAGAAGTCATCTGTGCCGATAAAATCAACTTTTCTTGGTGCACATACTTATCCCTTGAGATATAAAGAAGATCATCAACGCTATATTGATCTTATTTTAAATGAAATGCTGCCGGTTATTGCTAAAGATAAACTTGCAGATTATATTGATGTGTTTTGTGAAAAAGGATTTTTTTCTGCACAAGAAACAGAATTCATTTGTAAAGCAGGAATGAAATTTGGGCTAAAACCAAAGTTACATGTTAACCAACTTAATAGTATTGGTGGTATTGAAACAGGCATAAAACTAAATGCCATTTCTCTCGATCATTTGGAGGTAATGAGTGATGATGATATAATGAAACTTTCTGCTTCGCAAGCTATTGGTACATTATTACCCACTGCGGCATTTTTTCTCAAAATGCCTATGCCATCTGCTCGGCAACTAATTGATTCAGGCACCGCTATAGCCTTAGCCTCCGATTATAATCCAGGCTCGTCGCCAAGTGGTAATATGAATTTTGTTGTTGCCCTTAGCTGCATACAAATGAAAATGTTGCCGCAGGAATCTATAAATGCTGCGACAATAAACGGAGCTTATGCAATGGAATTACAAAATGAAGTTGGGAGTATAACTGTGGGCAAAAAAGCAAACTTAATTTTTACAAAACCAATTCCATCATTGGCATATCTGCCATATTCTTTTGGAAATAATTTAATTGACAATGTGATGATAAACGGAGAATTTATGTAAATAATTTTAAAATTCTTTCCTTACATTCCCTAACTTCCCCCGATGAAACATTTTAATGTTTATTCCAAAAAAGATATTTTATCTCATACACACGTTCGCAGGTTTGAAACCAAATTAGGCGAAAGGATAAATTGCATTCCTGAAAAATTATCTCTTGAAGAAGGCCTTAAACAAACCAGTTCTAAATATGTATTGCTTGGTATTCCTGAAGATATGGGTGTAAAAGCAAATCAGGGAATTGGCGGTGCAGACTCTGCATGGTTTCCTTTCTTATCTGCATTTTTAAATATCCAAAGCAATGATTTTTTAAGCGGTGAAAATATTTTATTGCCTGGCCATTTTGATTTTAGAGACCTAAAACTTTTAATAGAAAGCAATGCTGCTACTGCTGATGAAAGGCTGGAAGCGTATCGGCACGCTGTTAACACCATTGATGATGAGGTTGAAAGTATGGTTAAATTAATTACGCAATATGGAAAAATACCTTTGCTTATTGGCGGCGGGCACAACAATGCCTATCCGGCTATAAAGGGCGCTGCTAAAGGGTTACATAAAAAAGAATTAATTCCATTGGCACAAATTAATAGTATAAACCTCGATGCACATGCTGATTACCGGCCAACTGAAGGAAGGCATAGTGGAAATGCATTCAGATATGCGGAAGAGGATGGGTATATGGGAAAATATTACATTCTTGGTTTACACGAAAATTATTTACAGCAAAATACATGGGTAGATATTGTGAACAATCCATTTATTGACTGCATAACTTACGAGGATATTTTTCTTCATGGAAAAATAAGTTTTATGCAGGCAATTGCTAACGCCACAGTATTTACTGAAGATACTTACACAGGAATAGAATTTGATCTTGATGGTATTGAAAATATTTTAAGCAGCGCAGACACGCCATGTGGCATTACAGCTTTGCAGGCCAGACAGTTTATAACTTTTGTGGCTGCCGATGTAAAAGTTGCTTATGTACATATTTGCGAGGGCGCAACTAAAACCGAAGATGGCAGGAAAAATATGAGTACAGGAAAATTATTAGCGTATTTAATAAGTGATTTTGTAAAAGCACATTCTGCAACTACACCGGAATAAAATTAAAAATTATTTTGGTACTGCTGTTAATTTGCTGCTGTTCCTCAAATCGGTGATAATCATTTTTATTTTTGTTAATTCATTTATTTCATTCGTTTCACTACGGCCATAAGTAACAGTAATTAATTTTTTTCCATCATCTGATAATGAATAAGTTCCTGATTGATCATCCCCCATTCCCAAACCTGTTATTAGAAATTTCCCATCTTTCGTAAACTCCATAGTAGCTTGCCTTAGCGCATTTTTAATAGAATCTGGAACTACCATATTTGGAGCAGTGATATCCGTTATCCTCCATTTCTTTACTATTAATTCCCTGGGGTTATCGCTTTTACAGCCAATACAAAATGTATAAGCAAATAAAAGCGTGAATATAAATTTTTTCATACTCGCTTTTATTGATGTGCTTCAAATGTATAAAAGAATAGCCACTAATTAGTGGCTATCAGATATGGAAAGTTCACATTTACTTTTCTTTATCTTTTATTTTCTTGTTATTTGCCTTATGCTTCATCATATGCTTGTGATGTTTGTGATGCTTGTGATGCTTTTTTGTTTGCGCAAAAGATGATGTACCAAGAAAAATAAATAAAGTTGACAGGATTAATAACTTTTTCATACGTGATAAATTTTTTTATAAATATAATAATATTTATACACACCTGTTTAAAATTGAAATGAAATGCCTTAATCTCTTTAGTTAAATTTGCTCAATTTTTAAACAATGGCAGAAGATAAAAACCTGTTTGATTATAATGAGGAATCCATTAAAAGTCTTGACTGGAAAGAACATATACGTTTGCGGCCGGGTATGTACATCGGTAAACTTGGTGATGGCAGCAGCCCCGATGATGGCATTTATGTTTTGCTGAAAGAAGTAATAGACAATTGCATAGATGAGCACACAATGGGCTTTGGCAAGCATGTGGATGTAACTATTAAAAATAAAACTGTTTCTGTAAGAGATTACGGCCGTGGTATTCCCTTAGGCAAAGTTGTTGATGTTGTCAGTAAAATAAATACCGGCGCAAAATATGATAGTAAGGCTTTTCAAAAAAGTGTAGGATTAAATGGTGTAGGAACAAAAGCGGTAAATGCCTTGAGTGAATATTTTAAAGTTGCTGCTTTTCGGGAAGGCAAACAAAAAGTAGCAGAGTTTAAAAGAGGCGTTTTAGTGTTAGATAAAAAAGAAGAAAAAACCTCTGAAGATAATGGCACCGAGATTGAATTCATTCCGGATGAACAGATTTTTAAAAACTATCATTACCTCACAGATTTTTTAGATAACCAGTTTTGGAATTATTGCTTTTTAAATGCAGGCCTCGTTATTAATTACAATGGCAAACGATATGTAAGCAAAAACGGTTTGCTCGATTTACTCCAGCGTAAAACAAATGAAGATGAATTGCGTTACCCCATAATTCACTTAAAGGGAGAAGATATTGAAATTGCTTTAACTCATGAAAACCAGTATGGTGAAGAGTATTACAGTTTTGTAAACGGGCAGTTCACAACTCAGGGGGGAACACATCTTTCATCCTTTAAAGAAGGGCTGGTAAAAACCATTCGGGATTTTTATAAAAAAGATTACGATGCAACCGATGTAAGAGGAAGTATTTGTGCAGCAATAAGTGTAAAAGTTCAGGAGCCGGTTTTTGAAAGCCAGACAAAAACAAAACTTGGTTCACAGATAATGCATGAAGGCGGCCCCAGCGTAAAGAATTTCATCAGTGATTTTTTGGGGAAAGAATTAAATAATTTTTTGCATAAAAACCCTTCGGTAGCAGAGGCGCTTAAAAAAAGGATTGAACAAAATGAAAGAGAAAGAAAAGAGCTGGCAGGAATAAAAAAACTGGCAAATGAAAGGGCCAAAAAAGCTAATCTCCATAATAAAAAATTAAGAGATTGCAGGTTTCATTTAAATGATGAGCCTTCCGGTAAAGATAAAAATGCCATCCTTGAAAAACAAAAAGAGAGTACGATATTTATTACAGAAGGCGATAGCGCCAGCGGGTCAATAACAAAATCAAGAAACGTTGAAACGCAGGCTGTGTTTAGCTTACGTGGCAAACCACTAAATTGTTTCGGGCTAACGAAAAAAGTTGTTTATGAAAATGAGGAATTTAATTTATTGCAGCATGCACTTAATATTGAAGAAGGTTATGAAACACTTAGATACAACAATATTGTATTTGCAACCGACGCCGATGTGGATGGAATGCACATCAGGTTATTACTGATGACCTTTTTTTTACAATTTTTTCCTGACCTTGTAAAGAATGGCCATGTATATATTTTGGAAACGCCACTGTTCAGGGTTCGTAATAAGCAGGAAACAATTTACTGTTATGATGAGAATGAAAAACAGGAAGCGATAAAAAAATTAGGGAGCAAGCCGGAAATAACAAGGTTCAAAGGCCTCGGTGAAATTTCTCCCGAAGAGTTTGGAAAATTCATCGGTGAAAATATTAAACTGCAACCTGTAATGCTTTTGCCCGAAGTACATATTCAGCAGTTACTGGAATATTATATGGGAAAAAATTCTCCCTCACGCCAGGAGTTTATAATTGATAACTTAAAAGTAGAATTAGACCTGGCAGAAGTAAGTGGGATATAATTAATCACATGTTTGAATTTCATACCGACAGTAAAAGATATTTTGATATGCAATTGGAAAATGCAGAGGAGTATGTTATTCCATTCATTGAAAAAAAGATTGCGTTACAATCCGGCAGCAGGATATTGGAAATTGGATGTGGCGAAGGCGGAGTGCTGGCCGCATTTATAAAAAAAGATTGCACAGGAGTAGGGGTAGAGCTGTATGAAGCCCGCCTGGAGCTTGCCAATGAGCTTTTACAAAAAGAGATCAGTGAAAATAAAGTTCATTTTATTGCGAAAGATATTTATGAAGCAAGCAATGAAGAATTGGGCGGAAAATTTAAGGTGATAATTTTAAAAGATGTTATTGAACACATTCACGATCAAAAAAAACTTTTAAAAAGATTGCATGATCTTTTACTTGATAACGGTGTGATATTTTTGGGGTTTCCCCCCTGGCAAATGCCTTTTGGTGGTCACCAGCAAATGTGCAGAAGCAAATTGCTGAGCAAACTTCCGTACTACCATCTGCTGCCAAAAAAATTGTACAGATGGATACTTAAAAAAAATAATGAACCGGTAGAAGCTTTAATGGAAATAAGAGAAACCGGAATTTCAATTGAGCGCTTTGAAAAAATAGTTAAGCAAACAAATTATTGTATTCTTCATAAAAACTTTTATTTAATTAACCCCATTTATAAATATAAATTCGGGCTGAAACCAAGAAAGCAAATACCTTTTCTTAAAAGTATTCCCTATATCCGGGATTATTTTACAACTTGTGTTTACTATTTAATAACGCCAAATAAGCAGCAATGATCCACGTGGTTTTTCAACATGCAGATGGAAGTGCATTAAAAAAAAGTTTTGATCTTGATGAAACTTTAACCGGAAAAATAATTGAGATCAAAGATGATCTTGCAGTTGGCCCGATAGAAAATATTTTTTCTGAAATGGGAATTGAAGCCCGTAAACAATGGTGGAGAGAGGTTTTGACTGGTGGCGATCTTGATGGAAAGGTTGATAGTGGTGAAATTGATGATGCTAAAACTGTTTTAGAATTAACTGAAAAATTAAATAATGAACCAGGAGAAATTGTATGGATTTGGGCTGCGCCAAACAAACATGATGTATCAGGATATTATTGGTTAATGAGCCAGCTAAAAGATTTCCAGGGGAGAATATTTATTTTATATCTCCACAATCTTCCATTCATAAATGAGAAAGGGCAACTTTTTTATCCTGAAAATATTTTTGAGATCCCCGCAAAAGAATTTATAAAAGCAAAAAAATTAGCCAGGCCAATCACAACGAGTGAATTTGAAGTTGACCCTGATGAATGGATAAAACTTTGCAATGAAAATAAAGGGATTAGAATATTGGAAGGGGGAAAGAAATTAATTCATCATGAGTATGATTATTATGATGCAGAATTATTAAAATTCATTACTGTTGATTGGCAGAAAGTAAATAAATTATTACATTCTTTTTATTCAAAATCGAAAAATACAACAGGCGATGCATATTTGTTATGGCGATTAAAGCTAATGATCGCAGCCGGAAAGATAGACGCCCAGGGCGAGATAAAAGGAATAAAAGACTTTGAAGTGAAATTGAAATCTTCTTCAAATTCCGAGAAAGAGATTTCAGAAGAAATGTGATAGCTCCATAGGAGCAATAATATCAGTAGAAAATAATTGATTACAGGCTTAGCTCCGAAGGAGCGGGATATAAACATATTAATAGAGATAAATGCCAAACACATATTCACAATTATACATACAAATTATATTTGCCGTAAAAGGCAGGCAATGTTTTATAAAAGAATCATTCAGGGATGAACTACAAAAATTTATTACAGGAATTATAAAAGAGAAACAGCAAAAGCTCTATGCCATTTATTGCATGCCCGATCATACCCATATTTTTGTAAGCATAAAACCTGATATTGCAATTTCTGATTTGTTGAGAGATATAAAGGCAAATTCATCTTCATTTATGAAAGAGAAACATTTTGTAAATAATTTTTCATGGCAAACCGGGTTCGGAGCCTTTTCTTATTCAAAATCACAAGCTCTAAATGTTGTTAATTATATAATAAGGCAGCCGGAACATCATAAAAAGAAAATATTCAAACAAGAATATAGAGGGTTTTTACAAAAATTTGAAATTGAATACGATGATAAATATTTGTTTGAATTTTTATGAATAAAAATTATGGTTCGGAAAATATATCGCTCCTACGGAGCTAATAAAAATATTTCATTTTGCAACTACTAGTATAACGCCCCTATGGGGCTGGCAAGATTTTTAAACTATGTCAAAACCAATAAAAGAAGATTATCTCCATAGCGATTCCGGTGTAAGCGGGCAATACAAAACGTGGTTTCTTGATTATGCCAGTTATGTGATTTTAGAAAGGGCCGTGCCTGCGGTTGAAGATGGCTTAAAGCCTGTACAGCGGCGCATTCTGCATGCTATGAAGGAAATGGATGATGGCCGTTTTAATAAAGTTGCCAACATCATTGGGCAAAGCATGCAGTATCATCCGCATGGCGATGCAAGCATCGGTGATGCGTTGGTAAATCTTGGTCAAAAAGAATTACTGATAGAAACGCAGGGGAACTGGGGTGATGTAAGAACAGGCGATGAAGCGGCTGCACCACGATACATTGAAGCAAGGCTTAGCAAGTTTGCTTTGGAAGTTGCCTTCAACAATAAAACTACAGAATGGCAATTAAGTTATGATGGAAGAAAGAATGAGCCCGTAACACTCCCGATGAAATTTCCGTTACTGCTTGCACAGGGTGCAGAAGGAATTGCTGTGGGGCTTGCCACAAAAATTCTACCACACAACTTTAATGAGTTAATTGAATCATCGATAAAATATTTACGTGGAAGAAAGTTTGAATTGTTTCCGGATTTTGCAACAGGAGGAATGATCGATGTTACCAATTACAACGAGGGTAAACGTGGAGGCAAGATAAGAGTGAGGGCAAAGATCGAAGAGGTTGACAAAAAAAACCTGGTAATCCGTGACGTTCCTTATGGCATTACCACTACTCAATTGATAGATTCCATCATTAAAGCAAATGATGGCGGCAAGATCAAAATAAAAAAAGTTACAGATAATACCGCTGCGGATGTTGAGATAGCAATAGAGCTTGCTCCGGGCATTTCTCCTGACATAACAATTGATGCACTCTATGCTTTTACTGATTGCGAAATTTCTATTTCACCAAATGCATGTGTCATTGTTGCACACAAGCCGGCATTTCTTGGCGTTCCTGAACTACTGAAGATATCTGCAGATAACACAAAAGAATTACTAAAAAAAGAATTGGAAATAAGGCTTGCAGAGCTTCATGAAAAATGGCATTACACTTCACTGGAAAAAATATTTTTCGAAGAAAAGATTTATAAAGAGCTTGAGAAAAAACATGAAACGTGGGATAAAGTTTTAGCCGCAATTGATAAAGCATTTGATACTTTTAAAAAATTACTGAAAAGAGAAATTACAAGGGAAGATATTATTAAGCTTACAGAAAAACCTGTACGCCGGATTTATAAGCTTGACATTGATGAACTGAATGACCAGATAAAAAATTTGGAAGCAGATATTAAACAAGTTAATTATGATCTTGAACATTTGACAGATTATGCAGTAGCCTATTATGAGGGGCTTTTAAAAAAATATGGCAAAGACAAACAAAGAAAAACAGAAATAAAATTATTTGATACCATCCAGGCAAAAACCGTGGCCATTGCCAATACAAAAATTTATGTGAACAGGGCAGAAGGCTTTATAGGCAAAGGTTTGAAGAAGGATGAATTGATCGGTGATGTTTCTGACCTTGATGATATAATCGCATTTACCAAGTCAGGAAAAATGAAAGTAGTAAAGGTTGCTGATAAGATATTTATTGGAAAGGATATCATGCATGTTGATGTTTTTAAAAAGAATGATGAACGAACAACTTATAACATGATATATGCTGATGGTAAATCAGGAAAAAGTTTTGCAAAAAGATTTAATGTTACCGCCGTTACAAGAGATAAAGAATATGATCTTACAAAAAGTGAAGAAAAAAGCAGGGTTCATTATTTAAGTGTAAATCCAAATGGCGAGGCAGAGGTGGTAAGAATAATTTTAAGCCCGAACAGCAGTGCAAGAATTAAAGAGTTCGATTATAATTTTGAAGAACTGGATATAAAAGGCAGAAGCAGTATTGGTAATCAGGTAACAAAATATCCTATACGCTCTGTAAGATTAAAAGAAAAAGGCAGGTCAACTTTAGAAGGAAGAAAGCTTTGGTTTGATGAGACTTTTGGAAGGTTAAATACAGAAGAGAAAGGGAAGTTGCTCGGCAATTTTGATGGCGATGATAAAATACTGGTTATAGATTTTGATGGTAATTATGAAATAGTTGACCAGGAACTAACGCAGAGATTTGATGTTGATAATATTACTTTGATAGAAAAATTTTCTGCTGAAAAAATTGTAACTGCAGTCTATCTTGACAAGGAAAAATTACAATTCAACATCAAGCGTTTTAAAATTGAAACAACAACTCTTCACAATAAATTCTTATTTATTAAAGAAGGGGAGGGCAATAAATTAATAAAAGTAACTACTGATGAAGAACCAATTCTTGCTGTACAAAGCGGAAAAGGATCGCAGGTTAGAAAAGCAAAAATTAAATTAAATAAGATGGTGGAAGTAATGGGCTGGCGTGCAATTGGGGCCAGGCTTACTGATTATAACAAGAGTGTAGAAATGGAATGGGTGAAAAAGGAAAAAGAAAATCTACAGAAAGAATTATTTTAATTCAACGCAACATCAAACTTCTCCTTTCCAAAATTAATTTCACTGTAATCTTTAACAACATTGTATAGAGTATCTCTTTCAACCGGAGTTCGTTTTACCTGTTTGATGAGCGTTACTAATTCTTCTGTTGTCATTGCAGGGTTTTGTTCTTCGCTGCCTGCCATGGAATAAATTTTTGTAGAGTCATCAATGGTGCCATCAATATCATTTACACCAAAGGCAAGAGTGAGTTGTGCGTTCTGCCTTCCAAGCATTGGCCAGTAAGCTTTCAGGTGAGGAAAATTATCTAAATAAATTCTTGCTACTGCATACATTTTCATATCCTCAACTATGGATGATTCTTTCACATCACTCATATCATTATTTTGATTCCGGAATTTAAGCGGAATAAAAGTGTTGAAGCCATTTGTTTTATCCTGTAACTCTCTCAATCTTCTCATGTGATCTATGCGGTGAGAATAATTTTCAATGTGTCCATATAACATGGTTGCATTTGTATGCATCCCAAGATTGTGAGCTGCTTCATGAATGTGCAGCCATCCTTCAGCATCAACCTTATCATGGCATATCTGTTGCCTTATTTCAGGATAAAAAATTTCAGCGCCGCCTCCGGGTAATGAATCCAGGCCTGCATCATGCATTTTTTTCATGCCTTCTTCAACACTTAGTTTTGCTTTGCGAAACATGTAATCCAGTTCAACCGCTGTAAACCCTTTTATGTGCAGCTCAGGCCGGTGTTGTTTAATTTTTTGCAACAGTTCACAAAAAAATTCAAGATTCATTTTAGGATGAACGCCACCAACAATATGTACCTCAGTTATTGGTTTACCATCATAGCTTTTTACAATATCCAGCATTTGTTGCATGCTCAATTCCCAGCCTTCATCCCGGTGGGCATACAAACGTGAGTAAGAGCAAAATTTACAGGCAAATACACAAACATTTGTTGGCTCAATATGAAAATTGCGATTGAAATAGGTTTTATCTCCATGAAGATCTTCTCTGATATAATTTGCAAGTGTTCCTAAAAAAGGAAGGCTTCCTTTTTGAAATAATAATAAACCTTCATCATCAGTTATTCTTTCTTTATTAAATATTTTTTCAGAAATAATTTTAAGCTCATTGTCAGTAATTGCTTCTGATATCAAAATGCCCGCTATTGCTTTTTCCATGAATTATATTGAGGTACAAAGTTACTTCAGGTGAAATTAATTCTTCACAACTCTTTCAACAATCACTCTATCGCGGTAGGTAAGATTAACAATATAAATTCCGGAGGAAACATTAGAAAGATCAACATTTATTTGACCGCTTCCCTGGCCATTTAATTGCTGTTCCCAAACTTTTTGCCCTACAGAATTGTAGATAGAAATATTTTGCAGAGTAACAGGAGGAAAGAAATGATGAATTAAGAATGAGCCCCTGAAAGGGTTTGGATAAATTTCATATCCCTGATCTTTTAATCGCTGGGGCAATGATGTTCCATAAATATTTATATTATCTATGTAGAGATTATTCTGTTTATTACTTTTTGCTACAAAGTATAATTGAAAGCTTGGCGTATTTACATAAGGCGTTAAAAGAATATTTATGTTTTTCCAATCATTAGTTGTTGGAATGAATCTGGTGTCCCTTGCAGTTGTTGTTGTCTGTAAATCAACTCCCCATTTTTTCCATACTGTTGTAAACGATTGCCCGCAATCTCTTGTAACCTGTAGCTCTAAAGTATCGGGAGGGTTAGTGTTATTACTGGAAGTATAAGCAAGATCAAAAGATACAAACAGTGAATCAAAATTTGCAAAGTTTGTAATTACAGGTGATGCAAATCTATCAATGGTGTTCACATTAGCGTAATCATAATTTCTTATTACCATTGAAGCAATTCCTGACTTTGCAGCAAGGGTTGTTCTTTCCCATGTAAGTGAGTTATCAGGATTATCAACTCCCCAACCTGCCGGAGGAAAAACAGTAGACTCAAAACCCTGTGTTACAGGTACAGTAAGCCTTCCAACCAATGTAAAAGTTTTTGTAAGCGTATCATTCAAACGGTTCAAATCAGGTGATCCGTTTATTGTACCAAGATTTGAAATATAAACTTTGATAACATGTGCCCCTTGTGTAACGGTAAATAATGGACTTAAGATTATATTCATTTGCTGATTAGGCAAGAGATTCAATCCTGCAAAAGTTGTTGTTGAAAAAGCCGCATTATCAACACTGTAAGAAACATCAAAATGATCTACTGTTTCATTACCTATATTTTGCACAGTAACAGATGGCGTTACCGAAGTGGAACAAATAAATGCACCGGGCTGATCAATAGAAACAAGTTTTAGATCACCAGGCCCAGGCGGTGCAATATTTATATTATCAAGAAAAATATTATTACCAAAACGGTTTGTATTTCTGAATGCAACAATAATATTTCCTGAAGATAACAATGCGCCTTTCAATGTAATTTTTTCCGTTCTCCAGTCTGATTCCACAGGAGTTATAAAAGCAGATGAAGAAGTATCAGTTGCAAGCGTAGGGCCAAATTTTTTGTATATTGTTGTGAAAGTTGCACCGCAATCTGGGGATACTAATACACTCAAGGTATCATAATTTGTAACATCCGGATAATTTTTATAGGCAACATCAAATGAAATAATTATGGTAGAGTCTGCCGGTGTAAAAGTGAGTTTTGGTGTACGGAGTTCATCAATTCTACCGGGGAAATTATTATTATAATTATCTATTGCTGCTGAATAATTACTGTTATGTCCGGGACTTACTTTTACCCATGTATTATCTCCGTTAGGGTTAAATATCGTCCAGCCTGATGGAGGGAATGGATTTGTTTCAAAACCTTCTGCAATCGGTAATGGTGACGGATTCGCCACGGTTAAGGTTGTTGTTAATGTGTCATTTGATGGCACCTGATCAGGGTCAACACCATTTGGATTTTTTGTATAGAACTTAATTGTGTAAACACCTGAGGCCACATTAACTGAAGGAAAGCTAACCACAGTGGTATATCCAAATGGAAGGTTGGGAGAAATATTCACGGTAACCGGAGTACCCCCATTTATTATCATACCAACTGTAACAGTATTTAATGTATTGAGTCCGTTATTTCGTATTCTAACTTTTGGAGTAAGCGAACCTGAACAAGGAACAACAGACACATAATCTACAGATGTACAACCAACAACTTCTGAGCCTCCGGGATTAACTGACTGCACCGGAGAGGCATCAATAGTAACTGCACCTGATGGAATTGTTGCACCCGAAGAAGTTTTTAAAGAAGCTCTGCAATTATCCAAAACCCATTCCATTCGCTCTACCTGTTTTTTTGTAAACATGCTGTAGCAGGCATCATTCGTGTAATCCATATAATCCTGATACATTATTCCCGGAGAAGATGGTGAACATGCATCGGTTTTTATTCCGGATGGACAAAGCCCTGAACTTGATCCTGCCTGATTTGGAGTATCGCCAATATCCGAAGCAGTATTCCCTTGCCCTGCAGGATTAAATAAGCCTGTAGGTAAACTACATGATGAACCCACAGATGAAAGATTAGCAAAATCATCGCCGGTACAAGCACTGCCATCATCACCCCAGTTATGCAGCAATCCGAAATAATGTCCCACTTCATGAACAGCAGTGCGGCCTAAATTATATGCAGGGAGAGTGTAGCAGGGATTATTTGCCCAACCTCTTACATTAATAAATACCCCATCATCTGCTAAACGTCCTGATGAAGGAAATTGTGCATAGCCTAAAATGCCCTGCCCGCTTGCATCATTACCTACCCAAAGATTTAAATAAGAACCGGGATTCCAAATATCTGCGCCTCCCTGTGCACTGTGTTTTATAGGATCAGTGCTAAGGTTAACATTAGAGCCGGCACTGCTTGTAATTCTTTCAATACCATTTGTTAGTATGCCTGCAGGAGTTCTTCTTGCCAGGGCAAAACGAATTTGGCTATGTCCTCTCACCGCCTGAAATTCAGGCGGAATGTTTGTGCTGTCAGTGTTTAAACCGGAATAATCCAGATTTAATTTATCAATTTGCCACTGCACATCTGCATCAGAAACTATGTTAGGATTATTTAAAACTATATGAACTACCACAGGGATGGTAACAATAGTATTAGTGCGATAATTTTTCACCGACGGGCCTGCAGGAATAACCTTTGACATTTGTTCAGCAAAAGTTTTTAGTTGCGGATTTCGCTTAAACATTTGTTCAACATTCTGCATTGTTCCGCAGCGGGGGCCGCTAAAATCATCCTGTTTTTTTTGAGAAAAACCTGTTGCGTTAAAAGCAACTAACAATAAAAAAAGAAAAGTAAATTTTTTCAATGCAATTGATTTCAGTTCCCGTGTAATTATAACGGATTATCAGCTATATTGTTATCTTATAAAATTATAATTTAATACTTAAAAGATAAGTTGGATTTTGATAATTATTTATTAAAACTCTTATCTTTCAAAAATTAATCTAACTACATTTTCATTTACGTATTTTCACATTGAACAGATGCCTTATATTAACTATTTGCAGCTTTAATTTTAAAACTAAAACAAATAACAATGAGTATTAAATTTCGGCTTACGCTTATGAGTTTTCTACAATTCTTTGTTTGGGGAGCCTGGTTAATTACCATAGCAACTTATTTCTTTAGCAACAATATGGGGTCTGGTGTTCAATTCGGCGCAATATTTTCAACTCTTGCACTTTCTTCTCTTTTTATGCCTGCAATAACCGGTATAATTGCTGATAAATGGATTGATGCAGAAAAGCTTTATGGCATTCTTCATATTCTTTACGGCTGTATACTTTTTTATGTTCCAAAGGTGCATGATGCTAATACATTGTACTATGTGATTTTTGCGGCAATGATCTGCTACATGCCAACAATTTCATTATCCAATTCCATTGCTTATAATATTTTAAAAAATAATAAGTTTGATGTTGTAAAAGTATTTCCACCGATCCGTGTTTGGGGTACAATAGGTTTCATTGTTGCGATGTGGGTAACGAATCTTTCAGGGAGTAAAGCGAATTC
This sequence comes from Bacteroidota bacterium, assembly GCA_030946075.1. Taxonomy (GTDB): domain Bacteria; phylum Bacteroidota; class Bacteroidia; order Chitinophagales; family Chitinophagaceae; genus Ginsengibacter. Next base: position 16,957 of record JALYYX010000119.1, read on the forward strand.
AAACCAGTTTTTGATAGGTGGCGCTCTGGCAATTGTGCTTGGTATTTATTCTTTTACTTTACCAAAATGCCCACCACAAAAAGCCATTTCTAAAAGTGCATCTTTAATGGAACAATTAGGTTTAAGTGCATTTAAACTCTTTTCAAATTATAAGATGGCATTGTTCTTTATTTTCTCAATGTTTTTAGGAGCAGCATTACAGTTAACAAATATGTATGGAGATACATTTCTTGATGACTTTAAAAAAATCCCTCAATACGCTGATTCGTTTGTAATAAAATATTCCACTATCATAATGTCCATTTCTCAAATTTCTGAGACGTTGTTTATCCTTACAATTCCTTTTTTTCTAAAAAGATTTGGGATAAAAAAAGTGATGTTGTTCTCAATGTTAGCCTGGGTGTTACGTTTTGGTTTGTTCTCCTACGGTAACCCTGAAGAAGGATTATGGATGATAATTCTTTCATGTATTGTTTATGGAATGGCCTTTGATTTTTTTAATATCTCAGGTTCATTGTTTGTTGAAACCAATACAGACCCCAAGATAAGATCTAGCGCTCAGGGTTTATTTATGATGATGACGAATGGGGTAGGAGCCTTTATGGGGAGTAAATTAAGCGGATATATAATTGATAAATTTTACACATCAACAGATGGCAATAAAGACTGGCATAGCATCTGGTTTACTTTTGCTGCCTATGCATTAGGAATAGCTATTTTATTTTTATTACTCTTTAAACACAAGCATGATCCCATTGCGATGAGTACGATTCATCCCGAACCATTATTACCGGCAGGAGAATAAAATCTTATTAAAAAAAAGCATCCACACCCGGATGCTTTAATAAAAAATATAAGAAGATCTTAATTCAAATGCTGCTCGATCTTTTTTACAAAATTTGCTTTAGGTTGTGCACCTACTAATTTATCAACTACTTTACCGCCTTTTACAAATAATATTGCAGGGATAGAAGTAATACCGTAATTCATGCTTACCTGGGGATTGGTATCAACATTTACTTTACCGATGTTTACTTTACCGTTGTATTCTTTTGAAAGCTCTTCAATTACGGGGCCTATTGCACGGCAAGGGCCACACCATTCAGCCCAAAAATCTATTACTGATAATTTATCAGAATCTAAAACTTCAGTTTTAAAAGTTGCATCTGTGAATTCGTGTGCCATATTTTTTTAGTTTAATTGTTTGTTATAACAGGAGAACAAAATTACATCCAATATTTTAAAGAAGTTGTTTTGACATATACACCTCATGTTAATTCTACCTGTACTTCCAATTCAGGCTTTTCCTGCAGGAACTTAGCCATTTCGTCATTCATTTCAAACCCGTTCTCTAAAGTATACATACCAACTTTTAATTTTGATGACGTTTCTGCTAAACAAAATTTCAGGTTTGATTTGCCGGGGAATTTCTTTACGTTATTTTCTACAAAGCTGATGATATTTTCATCTATAAATTT
>JALYYX010000126.1 GCA_030946075.1 Bacteroidota bacterium
TCCATCGCCTTCAAAAGCAAACAAGTGATCAACCACACGATCCATAAAATACCTGTCATGACTAACAATTAAAATACATCCGGGGAAATCTTTTAAAAATTCTTCCAGCGTTCTTAATGTTTGCAAATCCAAATCGTTTGTTGGCTCATCAAGAATTAAAAAATTGGGATTGAGAAAAAGTACACTCAGCAAATGCAATCTTCTTTTTTCGCCACCACTTAATTTGCTAAGCGGTGTAAATTGCTGTTGTGCATTAAATCCGAATTTCTCCATGAATTGTGTAGCGCTGATCTTGCTGCCATCAGCTAAAGGAAAAAATTCTGCAAAATCTTTTACATATTCTATGGCTCTTTTATCTTCTTTGTATTGTAAGCCTTCCTGCGCAAAATTGCCAAACACAACTGTATCGCCATGATTTATTTTTCCGCTATCAGGGGGTTCAGTTCCCAAAGCAATTTTTAAAAAAGTTGATTTCCCAACACCATTCTTTCCTACAATGCCTATTCTTTCTCCTCTTTTAAAAGTATAATCAAACCCTTTAATGATGGGCTTTTCACCATAACTCTTATTAACCTTTTTCATCTCCAGCACTTTTCCGCCAAGCCTTGTCATCTTTACCTGCAGGGAAACTTCGTTTACATCTTTTTGCTGGCTCACTCTTTCCTGTATATCTACAAATGCATCCTGCCGGCTTTTTGATTTTGTGGTTCTTGCCTTTGGCTGCTTACGCATCCATTCTAATTCTTTTCTAAAAATATTTTTATCTTTTTGCAATTCACTTTGCTGCACTTCCTGGCGCAAAGATTTTTGTTCTAAAAAATAATCATAATCACCTTTGTACACGTACAATTTTTCTTCGTCCATTTCAATGATCTCATTGCATACAGTATCCAAAAAATAACGGTCATGTGTTACGAGCAACAAAGTGCTTTTTTGAGAAGAAAGAAAATTTTCCAGCCACTCTATCATTTCTACATCAAGATGATTGGTAGGCTCATCCAATATCAGCAAACATCTTCCTTCATGTAATTGTGATTCTATCAAAGCCTGCGCCAGTGCAACTCTCTTTCTTTGTCCGCCGCTTAAATTTTTCACCGGCTCATTCAAATGGTGAAGGTTGAGTTTTCCCAGGATCTGTTTGAGGTCACTTTCAAAATTCCATGCATTTAATTCACTTAGTTTGTCGATAAGGTCATGCAATTTATCCTCATCATGGCCTCCATCTTCCAGGTACATTTCATATTCCTTTACTACTTTTACAATGGGGTTATCCATTCGCAAAACATTATCCCAAATTGATTTTGCATTATCAAAAGCAGTGTCCTGCTGCAGCATAATAACCTTTACATCTTTATGAACCCACACCATTCCGCTGTCCGCAGTATCAAGGCCGGCAATAATTTTTAATAAGGTAGATTTTCCGGTTCCGTTTCTTGCAACAAAAGCAATTTTATCTCCTTCTTCTACATAAAAAGTGATGTCATTAAAAAGTGTTCTTATCCCAAAAGATTTACTGATATTTTCAACTGAGGCATAATGCATAGCGCAAAGGTAATTGAGAATTGGGGGGTTATAAACTAAGACCAACATTTATTAACTTCGCCACCACTTTATGAAGAATAAATATTTTGCCCACCCAACAGCAGTTATAGACGAAGGTTGTGAAATAGGCTCCGGTGTTAATATCTGGCACTTTAGTCACGTTATGCCTAACAGTGTTATTGGAGATAATTGTAACATTGGACAAAATGTAGTTGTGTCTTCAAGGGTAAAGCTTGGGAAGAATGTAAAAATTCAAAACAATGTTTCACTTTATGAAGGAGTAATTTGTGAGGATGATGTTTTCCTTGGGCCTTCAATGGTTTTTACAAATGTTATTAATCCACGAAGTGCTATAGTACGCAAGCATGAATACAAAAAAACGATCGTTAAAAAGGGAGCTTCTATCGGTGCAAATGCAACCATTGTTTGCGGAAATAATATTGGCGAATACTCATTCATTGGCGCCGGTGCTGTTGTTACAAAAGAAGTACCGCCTTACGCTTTGGTTATTGGCAACCCTGCAAGGCAAACAGGCTGGGTTAGTGAATATGGAATAAAATTAAATTTTGATAAAGACGGAAATGCAGTTTGCAGCGAAAGCGGAGAAAAATATATTTTAAAAGATAACAGGGTTAATAAAATCTAAACTTTCTAAACTTGTACAACTAAACCTCTTAAGTACATTCAACAATGAATCACAGCATTTTAATAACCGGCGGAGCAGGATTTATTGGTTCTCATCTTACTCGGTTATTTGTTACCAAATATCCCGGCTATAAAATTGTAAATCTTGATAAACTCACTTACGCAGGCAACCTGGAGAATTTAAAAGATATAGAAGATAAACCCAATTACACTTTTGTAAAAGGGGATATTACAGATTTAAAGTTTGTAAAAAATCTTTTTGAAGAAAATAAATTTACAGCAGTATTACATTGTGCTGCAGAAAGCCATGTTGATCGCTCTATTTCTGATCCGCTGGCATTTGTAAAAACAAATGTTTTAGGCACAACCACATTATTACAAACCGCTAAAGAATTTTGGAAAGAAGATTACAGCGACAAATTATTTTATCATATTTCTACAGATGAGGTCTATGGATCATTAGGTGATAAGGGTTTTTTTATTGAAGAAACACCTTACGATCCACGCAGCCCGTACTCTGCATCCAAGGCATCATCCGATCATTTTGTAAGAGCATTTTATCACACTTATAAATTGCCTGTTATCATTTCAAATTGCTCTAACAATTATGGCCCGTATCATTTTCCTGAAAAATTAATTCCTCTTTGCATCAATAATATCCTAAACAAAAAACCCTTACCTGTTTATGGCAAAGGAGAAAATGTGAGAGACTGGCTTTTTGTGGAAGATCATGTAAAAGCAATTGATGTTATTTTTCATAACGGGAAAATTGGTGAAACCTATAATATTGGCGGGCATAACGAATGGAAGAATATTGACATTATTAAAGAACTTTGCAGGCAAATGGATGAAAAGCTTGGTAGAGAAAAAGGTGAATCAGAAAAGCTGATAACATTTGTAAAAGACAGGGCAGGTCATGATATGCGGTATGCCATTGATGCAACTAAATTAAAAAACGAATTGGGTTGGAAACCTTCTTTACAATTTAAAGAGGGTTTATCTAAAACAATTGACTGGTATTTAAATAATACAGAGTGGCTGCAACATGTAACGAGTGGGAACTATAAGCATTATTATGAAGAGCAGTATAAAGCTTGAGGTTTAGGGGGTTTAGAGGGTTTAGAAGGTTTAGAAGGTTAGTTAGATTTAGTTAAACATATTTTTTATGAAGATTTATTCATTCGAAAAATTGGAGTGTTGGCAACATGCAAGAAGGTTAGCGGTGTGGATATATAATTCTACAAAAAAAATTCCTGCTGAAGAAAAATTTGGGTTAACATCACAAATGCGTCGTGCAGCTATTTCCATAGCCTCAAATATTGCGGAAGGCACGTCAAGAAAATCGTCAAAAGACCAGTCCCATTTTAGCACTATAGCATATAGCAGTACAATTGAATTATTGAATGATTTAATCATTTCAAATGATCTCTTATTTTTATCTGATAACTTTTACAGTGAAGGAAGAAGTTTAGTGGAACGGCAAACCTTTTTAATTGCACAGCTAAGAAGGTCACAAAATATTTCTAAACTATCTAAACCTCCTAAACCACCTAAACTTAATTAATGAAAGGAATAATTTTAGCAGGCGGTTCGGGCACAAGGTTGTACCCCATTACAATGGGTATAAGCAAACAACTGATGCCCATTTATGATAAGCCAATGATCTATTATCCCTTAAGCACTTTAATGCTTGCAGGGATAAAAGAGATTTTAATAATTACAACACCTGAAGATCAATCTCAGTTTAAAAAACTTTTAGGTGATGGGTCGCAATGGGGTTGCGATTTACAATATGCCATTCAGGAAATACCAAACGGTCTTGCGCAGGCATTCGTTATTGGAGAAAAATTTATCGGCAAAGATTCTGTTGCATTGGTTTTGGGAGATAATATTTTTTATGGCAGCGGATTAACTCCTCTCTTACAAAAGTCGGCAGAACCTGAAGGTGCTGTTATATTTGCTTACCAGGTGAGTGACCCTGAGCGGTATGGTGTTGTTGAATTTGATAATGAGTTTTGTGCGATAAGTATTGAAGAGAAGCCTTCTAAACCGAAATCTAATTATGCTGTTCCCGGTTTATATTTTTATAATAACGAAGTAGTTAAAATTGCTAAAGAAATTCCTGCAAGTGCAAGAGGCGAATATGAAATAACAGATGTGAACAGGATCTATCTTCAAAATAAAAAATTAAAAGTTGGCGTTTTAGACAGAGGTGTTGCATGGCTTGATACCGGAACTTTTGATTCATTACATGATGCATCAGAATTTGTAAGGGTTATAGAAAAAAGGCAGGGGTTTAAAATCGGTTGTCCGGAAGAGATTGCATACAGAATGAAATTCATTGATAGAAAGACTTTACTTCAGCTTGCAGAAAATTTTAAAAAAAGCGGCTACGGAGAGTATTTAAAAAGCGTAGCAGAATAAGAATTTAGTAGAAACTATCAATGAAAAAGATACGGCGATAAAAATTCGATTTGGGAAATCAAAAGGCTATAAAATTAATTAATCAAATAAGAAATTATAAATTTTAAAAATGGAGCTAAAGGGTTCAAAGTGCTTAGTAATAGGTGGCGCCGGATTTATTGGAAGTTTTGTTGTGGCAGAATTGTTGAAAGAAAATGTAAAAGAAGTATTGTTGTATGATAACCTGGCCCGTGGAAAAAAGGAATTTCTCGCAGAATCCTTAATAGATCCTCGCTGTAGTTTTTATCCGCTAGGTGGGGATATCAGGGAGATTGATATCTTAAATGAAGCAATGAGGGGAATGGATTATGTATTTTGTCTTGCTGCAATGTGGTTACTCCATTGTAAAGATTTTCCACGTACGGCATTTGATGTAAACATAGCCGGAACTTTTAATGTATTAGAAGCCTGTGTAAAAAATAATATAAAAAAACTGGTGTGGTCTTCTTCTGCATCAGTATATGGTGATGCAGTAGAATTACCCATGACAGAATCACATCCTTTTAACAACCGTAATTTTT
>JALYYX010000154.1 GCA_030946075.1 Bacteroidota bacterium
CTCATTACAGTTAATGGATGTGCATTATGGATGATATACATGTTGTAAGCAATCTCATATATAATAAATAAAAGCGTAAAACAAATAATATAAAATCTTTGCAAAGGAAAAAATATAGGAATGATACAGGTAGAAAAAAGTAATATGTCAAACAAATATGCTCCTGATCTACATTTTATAATTACATCGGGCAAATGAATCAAATTTAAAAACCAATATGTAAAATCAAACTGAATTAAAAATAGCTGTGGTTGTAAAAAATGCGATGGTGTGGCGTTAATAAAAAAACGTAAAGAAAGGAAACATAGGATATAAACAAAAACCATTCTTGTAAGAATTATCCTTTCCCTTTCTGAAGTATTATTAATCATACAATTTTATAAACTAGCGTTGTGGCTATTTCTTTAATAGTGCCGTATTTTTCATACTCTACAGTTCGTTTATATATCTGAATACTATCAATTTTATTTTTGGAATATTGTGAAAGATATTTTATGTACCACAATGGAAATTCATTTATCTCTGTTGTGTCCATATACAATTTTAAACTTCCAAAAATTGCTTTAAAAACATTATGCCGCGGAAACCAATCAGTATAATATTTTTTCATAGGGTCTTCATTATTATTGTTTTTTATCTCCATAAAAAAACTCAAAGTATTTGTAAAAAATAATTTCTCCGGCTCCATCCATGTATGGCGAAAATTCAATAGCTTATTATCATTATATCTTACTTCAAAAAATGAATATTGTTTTTGGTTAACGATTGCACCTGAATATACATCCCATTTATAAATTGGAGTAAGTTCTTTCTTAAATATAAAATTTACAAATATGCTTAATAACGAAAACGAACAAACTATCAAAAACAAAAATTTATTTGTTTTACGCAGCCTGCTGAAATAATTGTTCCGGAAAAACATATAGTAAAGTTAGTTTTCAAAAATTAAATAAATGATAATAGTATAAATTTTGAACCATCGCATCGTTACCTTTGCAGCACTTATTAAATATAGTTATCCAAAATGAAGAACATCAGGAATTTTTGCATCATTGCCCATATCGATCATGGGAAAAGCACGCTGGCAGACCGTTTGCTGGAATTTACCCATACTATCAGCGATCGTGATATGCAGGCGCAGGTGCTTGATGATATGGATCTTGAGAGGGAAAAAGGTATTACCATTAAAAGCCATGCCATTCAAATAAATTATCAATTAAATGGTGAAGATTATATTCTTAATTTAATCGATACTCCCGGGCATGTTGATTTTAGTTATGAAGTGAGCCGTGCATTGGCTGCTTGCGAAGGGGCATTGCTTTTGGTAGATGCAACACAAGGAATACAGGCGCAAACAATTTCCAATTTATACCTTGCTATTGATAATGATCTTGAAATAATTCCGGTGATAAATAAAATTGATATGGATGGGGCTATGATACCGGAAGTACAGGATCAGATAGTTGAACTAATTGGTTGTAAACAGGAAGACATTTTATTGGCAAGTGCAAAAGCAGGAATCGGAATTGAAGAAATTCTTGCAGCCATTATAAAAAGAATTCCGGCACCAACAGGCGATTCTGAAGCGCCCTTGCAAGCATTGATATTTGACAGTGTTTTTAATTCTTTCAGAGGTATTATTGTTTATTACAGAATTTTTAATGGCGTGCTGAGAAAAGGAGATAAAATAAAATTTTCAAACACAGGCCTTGAATATGGAGCTGATGAAGTTGGTATTTTAAAAATTGCACTTACACCAAAACAGGAAGTGCGAACAGGAGACGTTGGATACATTATAACGGGAATTAAAAATGCCAAGGAAGTAAAAGTTGGCGATACCATTACGCTTACAAATAATCCCTGCAAAGAATCTATCAAAGGTTTTGAAGAAGTAAAGCCAATGGTTTTCGCCGGAATTTTCCCAATAAATACTGATGAATTTGAAGAGCTGAGAGACTGCATGGAAAAATTGCAACTGAATGATGCTGCATTAACCTTTGAGCTGGAAACCTCACAGGCGTTGGGTTTTGGCTTCCGGTGTGGTTTTCTCGGCATGCTTCACATGGAAATTATTCAGGAACGTTTGGAAAGAGAATTTAATCAGACTGTGATTACAACAGTCCCCAATGTAAGCTTCATTGCCTACACAACAAAAGGCGAAAAAATATTGGTAAATAATCCTGCACAAATGCCTGATCCCAGCCGGATTGAAAAAATTGAAGAGCCTTTTATCAGGGCGCAGATAATTACAAAGCCGGAATACATTGGAAATATTATGACACTGTGCATTGGCAAAAGAGGCATTATTTTAAACCAACATTACCTTACACCAACAAGAATTGAGCTTGCATTTGAAATGCCTTTAACTGAAATTGTTTTTGATTTTTATGACAGATTGAAAAGTGTAACCCGGGGTTATGCATCGTTCGATTATCATCCTATTGGTTATCGTGAAAGTGATATTGTGAAAATGGATATTTTATTAAATGGCGAAAAAGTTGATGCACTAAGTTCTTTGATCCACCGTATGCGTTCGCATGAATTTGGCCGTAAACTTTGCGAAAAATTAAAAGATCTTGTACCCCGTCAGCAATTTCAAATTGCCATACAAGCCGCCATAGGAGCGAAGGTTGTTGCCCGGGAGAACATCAGCGCAATGCGAAAAGATGTTACGGCAAAATGTTATGGCGGTGATATTAGCCGGAAGCGTAAGCTTCTTGAAAAACAAAAAGAAGGTAAAAAAAGAATGAAACAAATTGGAAATGTGGAAGTGCCGCAGGAAGCTTTTTTAGCAGTTTTAAAATTGGATGAGTAAA
>JALYYX010000155.1 GCA_030946075.1 Bacteroidota bacterium
GTTGTACAAAGAGAGAAGCATGCACCTGAGCAAGTAAATGCATCCTGCTTATCTTTATCGGATGAAAAATTTACTACTTGTATTATTTCTTTTTTATGCAAGTGCTTCTGCGCAAACATTTACTGTAAAAGATAATTCTTCTACAGACCAAACAGGTGTTTTACAAAATGCATTTAATTCCAATGTAAACACAGTTATAATAAGTGCTAATACCATTATAAATGGTACGCTTACAATTCCTGAAGGAAAAATATTAAAATTTGAAGGAGGAAAATTTTCCGGTAAAGGAACAATTAATGGCGGAATTATCGAAGCAAATTACCTGGCAAATATTTTTGATTCAAACCTTACAGTAAATCCCAAAGCAGTTAATCGATATTTTTCTGTGAATTGGTTTGGTGCTACAGGAAATAATACAGATGATTATTCTGCAATTCAAAAATCAATAAATACCTGCATAAAAAATAATATCAGAACTGTTTTTTTGCCTGTAGGTAAATATAAAATCTCGAAACCATTAATTGTAATTAGTAATATTTGGAGTTTTTGTACACTCGAGCTTTTAGGTGAATCTTCATTTTGGGATGCCAACATGGGAAGTGAGTTATATCCTTCTTTCAATAACACTTTTGCAATAGGTATTCAAAACGGCAAGGGATGTAAGATTAGAAAATTAAGGATCACCGGTCTTTTCACACCTCCCTCTTCAAACGATCGTCACAAGTTTTTTAATACTTCTTTTGAGAATTTTATTGATGGGGTTTGCAGAGACAGCAGGTATTCGCCGTATGCAGCTGTTGTTATTGATCCTTTTACAAATCTTTCTTCAGATAAAATGCCAGCCGATGGAGGATATCCCGGATTAAGCACTTACTATGGAAAGTTCAATGGTTTTACAACACAAACGGGAAGTACAGGAACCGAGATTGAAGAGATGATCATAAATAATTTTGTTGTGGGTATTTGTTCTTCCCCCAATGGTCTTACACGAAATGCTGAAATAACACTCATCAACAAAATTCAATTTCTAAATTGCAAGCTTTGTATATCCGGCGGACAAGATCAGGAAAAGGCCAATGTTATTTCTAATATTTTTTGCTGGGGCGGAACGCATACTATTTTTGGTACTGATTTATATGGTGGTCCGAGAATGGCTGGTAACTGGAATATTGACCATGCAAATATTGCTGGCGCAGTAGTGAGATTTATTTATAATAATCAGCATGGATATTTCGCAACCTATATCAGTCACGTATTTACGGAGAGCCTGGGAACATGGGGCACTATTAATTCTGAGCTGGCAAGTGAAATTTCTGATTGCCAAATTGATTTTGAATATCAAAACACAGCGGGTGCACTAACTTTGATAACATCATGGGGTGAAAACATTGTGTACCGAAGTTGCAACTTTAGGTATTATGGTGAAAAAACACCAATGAAGGTGGAAGGAAATTGTGTTTTCGATCATTGTTTTTTTTCGGGGCCATTAGTAAAAAACGGAAGTGTTGCAAATGGTTTTATTGAATTTAAATACACTTTTAAAAAGAATATTTACTTATATCTTTTAGGAATTTTGATAGTGATAGTTGCAATATTTTATGCTTTAAAAAAGAGATATTGGAATTATAGTTAGATACCTTGAGAAGAAATTTTAAAGAAGTCTATCCCCCAATTTTACGGTGTGCTTCGAGGGAGTAACTAAAACATAACCTGCACCATCTGTATTTTTAAAACCCAGGGTGAGCACCTCCGAAATGAAAGGCCCTATCTGACGCGGAGGAAAATTTACAACACAGGCAACAAGCATTCCTTCAAGCTCTTCTTTAATATATGTTCCCGGAAGTTGTACACTTGATTTTCTAATACCTATTTCTTCACCAAGATTGATGGTTAATTTATAAGCAGGTTTTTTTGCTTCGGGAAATTCTTTTACATCAATAATTTTTCCTAAGCGGATATCTACTTTTTCAAAATCTTCATAAGTTATCATTGTATAAAAATAATAAAGCCACTCTTTAAGAACAGCTTTATCATAAAAAGAAATTATAATTATTTTTTCCTTTTTAAAACTATCTCCATCATCTTGGCCTCCTTGCCTTCATGCGTTGCATACATTTCCACCTTTTGGTTATTATCATCCATTACTGTAAATAATTGTCTTACTTCCATATCTTTTCCTGTCATTGGGTCCGTTGTTTTTCCCTTAAGGTTTGCAGAGTGAGAAGTTGAATCCCATGGTCCTTCAAGATATTCAATTCCTGTTCCCATATTATCTACCCATGTCATCATCAAAACTTTTTTCGCATTATCATAGCCAAGTGTGCCAACTCCTTCAAAGAGCATCCCGTTAAAACTTCCCTTGTGATGGGACTCCTGGTATCTGCCGCCGAGTATCATTGTATTTACTGCAGTGGCTTTGCTTGTGGTTGGTGGCTTACCCGGTTCCATCCATGTGGTTACCTCTTCATCCCACGTTCCGTTTGATTTTGCTATCATTTTTTGTACATCGCCGGGTGTCATATAATTCATCCAGCATTTCATCATCGCAGCAGAATCCATTGGCGGTGTCATGGCTGATGATGAAGTATCAGTTGTGGTTTTGGTTGAGTCCGTTGCTGCGGTTTTATCATTTGTTGTTTTGTTGTTATTACAGCCGAATAAAAAAATTGCAGCTGTACAGATAGTTACGGTAATTCGTTTCATAAAAAAATGTTTTTATGAAGATAAGGAGTCTGGTGGGATAAAATAATCTGAAATGAATTCTTCATTATCATTTTTTATTTACCCTTAAGTTTGCATCCATTTTAAATTAACGAACATGTTACAGAATCGTAAAGCTGCAATCGGATTTATTTTCGTTACACTTCTTATTGATGTGATAGGATTCGGGCTTATTATTCCTGTTTTTCCTAAATTGATCACGCAGCTTATACATGGAAATTTAAGCGCTGCTTCACGCTGGGGTGGACTTCTCACATTTGCATACGCATTAATGCAGTTTTTATTTTCGCCGGTTTTGGGCAACCTCAGCGATAGATTTGGAAGACGGCCTGTACTGCTTTTTTCTTTATTAGGGTTTGGTATTGATTATTTATTTCTTGCTTTTGCACCAACTATCTGGTGGTTGTTTTTAGGTAGAATTATTGCCGGAATTACAGGAGCAAGCTTCACAACCGCTTCGGCATACATAGCTGATATTAGTACAGATGAAGACAGGGCAAAAAATTTCGGTATGATCGGTGCTGCGTTCGGAATTGGATTTATTATTGGCCCTTTAGCAGGAGGATTGTTAGGGCAATACGGAACAAAAATTCCATTTCTTGCTGCAGCAGGTTTGGCATTGGTAAATACTTTATATGGATATTTTGTATTGCCCGAATCGTTAGATAAAGAACATCGTCGAAAATTTGAATGGAGGCGTGCAAACCCATGGGGCTCATTAAAACAAATAACTAAATATCCATCCATAGGTGGCCTGATAGGCTCTCTGGTTCTGGTTTATATCGCTGCACATGCTGTACAAAGCACATGGGTTTATATTAATATTGAAAAATTTAACTGGAGTGAAAAACTGATCGGGTATTCTCTTGCATTAGTTGGTTTATTAGTAGCAATTGTGCAGGGCGGATTGATAAGATTTATTAATCCAAAACTTGGAAATGAAAAAAGTGTTTACATTGGTTTGGGATTATATTCATTAGGGTTATTTCTTTTTGCTTTTGCTTCGCAAACATGGATGATGTTTGTTTTTCTTATTCCTTATTGTTTCGGCGGAATTTGTGGTCCTGCATTACAAAGCATTATTACAGCACAGGTTCCACGAAATGAACAGGGAGAGTTGCAGGGTGCATTAACCAGTATGATAAGTGTCACAACAATTATTGGTCCCCTTGTTATGACGTTCTTGTTTTCTTTTTTTACCAATCCAAATGCAAGAATACATTTTGCCGGGGCGCCTTTTTTATTGGGAGCATTCCTAATGCTTGGCAGTGCAGTAATTGCATTTTATACTTTAAAGGGAAGAAGTCTGGCAAGAGAAAATGCTGTAGCTGTTGAATAACTCATCTCTTCATTCCTTCCAGTTCTTTCTACATTTTAAACATTTCATCACGTAGTCTTGGGATCACTTTGCAAAACCAAGAAGGTTTTTAAAACCTTCTTGGTTTGTTTGCAGAGTGGTTTATTCATCTATTACAACTGCATTTTTTAAATAAACAGGCTGTTTATGAAATTCTCTAAACGGTTCAACTCCTCCGAACCAATCAAGTATTTCAGTTCTCAATAATTGCGTAGGTGCGGAGCTTATGATTGAATGATAAGAAGACCACTGCCATTCTGAAATTTTATCACAGTATCCATGATGAACGGCATTTTTATGAATGTAAAATATTGTTGCACCAAACTGGCTATCATCAATAATCTCAACCCTTCGCATAATATCAATAAATAAACCACCCCTTCGTGAGTATTTCTTATTAAATGCTTTTGTATAACTATTAAGTAAATTGGAAAATCGTACCATAACAAATTCAGGTGCTGACTCCAGAGTAAATTTTTTATTCTTTTTTACTGATAAAAATTCTTCATATATTCTGTCAATATTTTTTATCCGTATCATAAAGTGAAAATGATTGGGTAATAGGTTATATGCAAAAGTGTCTGCAACTGGTGAGATATATTTCGAAAATTGACGTAGAAAAAATCTATAATTATCTTCTTCTAAAAATAATTTTTCTTTGTCCATTGCACGGCTGAAAATATGATAAGTTTTATCGGGGATGAGTGGTATGTGATAGTCGGGCATATTTCAGTTTAAACAATATTCTGCCAAACCAAGAAGGTTTTTAAAACTTTCTTGGTTTATTGGTTAATCCTACCTCTTCATTCCTTCCAGTTCTTTCTGCATCTTAAACATTTCATCACGCAATCTTGCGGCTTCCATAAAATCAAGATCACGGGCAGCTTTTTCCATTTTCCTTTTTGTTTGAGAAATGGCTTTCTCCATTTGTGGAATTGTTTTGTATTGCTCCTGTTCTTCTGCTGCAACAGTAACCAACTCATCAACTGCATACGGTGATCTATCATCATAGCCCTTTATATCCAGAACAGATGTTTGACTCATAATCTGTGCAATACTTTTTTTAATTGTAGTTGGTGTAATGTTGTGTGTAATGTTATAAGCAATTTGTTTTTCTCTTCTCCGTGTTGTTTCATCAATGGTTTTTTGCATGCTCTCTGTCATTTTATCGGCATAAAAAATTACCAGACCATCAATGTTTCTTGCAGCCCGTCCTGCTGTTTGTGTTAGCGATCTTTCATTACGAAGAAAACCTTCTTTGTCTGCATCAAGAATTGCAACCAAAGAAACTTCCGGAAGATCTAACCCCTCTCTTAAAAGGTTTACACCCACCAGCACATCAATTTCACCGAGACGTAATTGTCTTAATATTTCTACTCTGTCCAAAGTATCCACTTCGCTGTGAATGTATTTAGATTTTATATTGATGCGATGGAGGTACTTGTCCATCTCTTCCGCCATACGTTTGGTAAGCGTTGTTACCAAAACACGATCACCCTTTGTAACTCTTTTATCTATCTCATCCAGCAGGTCATCTATTTGATTTATGGAAGGACGAATTTCAATCGGAGGATCCAGTAATCCTGTAGGTCTTACAACCTGCTCCACTACAATACCTCCGCATTTTTCCAATTCATAATCTCCCGGTGTTGCGCTTACATAAATAGTTTGATTAAGCATGCTTTCAAACTCATTAAAATTTAACGGGCGGTTATCCAATGCAGATGGTAAACGAAAACCATAGTCAACTAAAATTAATTTTCTTGAACGGTCACCTCCATACATGCCGCTTACCTGCGGAATGGTCTGGTGACTTTCATCAACAACACATAAAAAATCCTTTGGAAAATAATCCAGCAAACAAAACGGTCGTGTGCCCGGTTCTCTGCGATCAAAAAATCTTGAATAATTTTCTACACCATTGCAATAGCCAAGCTCACGTATCATCTCAACATCATAATTTACCCGCTCACTTATTCGTTGTGCTTCAATATATTTTCCTGTGCTTTTAAAATAATCGGTTTGCTTTGCACATTCATCCTGTATCTCGTAAAGAATATCATTCAACTTATCTTTTGGAGCAATGTATAAATTAGCAGGGAAGATAGCCGCATTCTCCAATTTTGAAATTCTTTTCCCTGTACTTAATTCAAGCGATTCGATACTCTCCACTTCATCACCAAAAAAAGTAACACGATACCCTGCATCTGCATAGGGAAGGTTTATATCAACCGTATCACCTTTCACTCTAAATGTTCCTCTTGCAAAATCTCCCTGGGTTCTGGAATACAATCCATTCACCAACGAATGCAAAAATCCCTGGCGACTTATTGATTGACCCGATTGAATTCTTACAACACCCTCTGCAAAATCTTTCGGATTACCGATACCATAAATACAGCTAACGCTTGCAACAACAATTATATCTCTTCTTCCGGTTAACAACTGCGAAGTGGCTTGCAGCCTGAGTTTGTCCAATTCTTCATTTATGCTTAAATCTTTTTCAATGTAAGTATCACTAACCGGCATGTAAGCCTCGGGCTGATAATAATCATAATAAGAAACAAAATACCCTACAGCATTATCAGGAAAAAATTGTTTGAACTCGCCATACAATTGGGCCACCAATGTTTTGTTATGCGTTAATACCAGTGTTGGCTTCTGTACATTTTGAATAACATTAGCGATTGTAAAGGTTTTACCGCTTCCTGTTACTCCCAACAATGTTTGGTATTTTTCTCCCTCTAATAATCCTTGTGTAAGATTATGAATTGCTTCCGGCTGATCTCCTGCAGGTTGGTATGTTGACTGAATTTGGAAAGACATGAGAATACAAATTTACAAAGGCTAAACGTAAAGGATGTTTCCTTGTAAGCGTTAAATTCATTTATTGACTTTTCTTTGTAGATAAAAAACAATTAAATTCGTACAAACATTTTTATGGAAACCATTTTAATACAGGCAACTAACAAAAAGGAATTAAAATTAGTGCAGTCATTTTTAGATGAACACAAATTAAAAGGACATATTTTATCAGAAAGTGATAAGGAAGATATTGTATTAGGAAAGTTGATGGAACAAACAGATTATAATAAGGTCGTTGACACAGATAGATTCCTAAAACAACTGAAAAGTTAATGGAGGTAATTGTAACAACACAGTTTGAAAAGGATGTTAAAAAAGGACTCAGCAAATCTTTACAAATAAAACTTGCAAATACTATAGAACATTTACAGAGAGTAAAATCTTTTCATGAAATTTCTCATACCAAAAAACTTAAGGGCTATAAAAATGCTTACCGCATTAAATTAAATGAATATAGAATTGGTTTTCTTGTTGAAGAAAATGTAATTAAATTAAGTAGGGTAATGCACAGAAAAGAAATCTATCGCTATTTTCCTTAATTATTTATTCGCCATTGCCGTTGCATTTAAATAATCCGCAAGTTTATTTATCGCATCCGCATCAATATTTATCTGTTCTTGTGCTTCTTTCCAATTGCGTTGCTCAATCGCTTCACGAATACCAGGCAAGGTTTTCACGCCATAGCCTGTATAAAAACCGGGAGCATACAATGAATGCTTGTACCATCCTCTGCGTGGCAAACCTGTTGTGGTTAGTAATTGCTGTTCTGCCTGGTACAAAGCTTTATTCAATGCATCATGGTCTGAGTTATTTACAACCGCTTTATACCAAACTTTTGAAAGTGAATCAGAACTTTTTTGCAATGCAGACAAAGCATTTTGTAATGGAGAAAAATCAAGATAAGGAACTTCTTCCTTTGTCTTTTGAACAATAAATGTTTTTGTTGGATCATTAGCTAATACATAAGCATTTGTTTTTATCAATTGATTTTCTATCTCGGTATTTTCTTTGGTTTGCTGCAGCAGGTCCATTGTTTCTTTTGTGTAACGGCTAACGGTGGTGTACAAAATTCTAAAATCAAAAGGAAGAACATCCGCATTCGCCATACGCAAAGCCGCTCTGCCGGCGGTTTGCGACAAAGTAACACCATAATAAAAACCCGGATCTTTAAAGCGCACATAGTTATCATAAGAATCGTAAATGGAATGATATTCGCCGCCACTGCTTTCTCCTCCATATCCAAGATTAAGTGAAGAGACACCCAGGTGCTGAAGAAATGAAGAATAGTCTGACCCTGAACCCAAAGCGCCTATCTCCAAACTTTTTCTATTTAATGCTTCTTTTTTGGCAGCAAGCATTGGTGCGCTGACAATTTCCTGTGCCTTCTTTCTTTCATAAACAGATACTTTTGTTTGCGGGTCGGTTATATCTTTTGCCACCTCATCTACAAGTGTTGTTAATGCATGAGAACCTTCTGCTTCCAAAAAGCCTCTTCCGCTTCCATCAGAATTAATATAAACAACTGCTTTTTTTTGCAATTCATCAGCATGTGCTTCTGCCCATTCTGTTGAGCCAATCAATCCCGGCTCTTCGCCATCCCAGGAGCAATACACCAAAGTTCTTTTAGGTCTCCATCCGGTTTTCACCAGTTCTCCAATTGATTTTGCTTCTTCCAACATCGCTGCCTGACCACTTATTGGGTCGCTTGCGCCATTAACCCACGCATCATGATGATTGCCGCGTATCACCCATTCATCAGGATATTGCGAACCTTTCATCATGGCAATAACATCATAGCAGGGAACAAGTTTCCAATCGAAAGCCAATTGTAAATGCACTTTTGTTTTACCAGGACCAACATGATAAGTAATTGGTAAACCGCCACGCCAGTCTGCAGGTGCAACCGGTCCTTCAAGGGCTTCCAGCAAAGGTTTCGCATCATGATAACTAATTGGCAAAACAGGAATTTTAATTAGATTGGTTGCCTGTAAACGGTCTAATCTTTTCGCATCTTCAGTTGCTCCAATGCCAGGTGTTAATGGATCTCCGGGATAAATTACCATGTCCATTACCGAACCTCTCTGCACTCCATATTCACTTTTAAAAGCCCCCTTAGGGTAAACATCTCCGGCACCGTATCCATCATCTTTCGGGTCAGAATAAATGATACATCCAATTGCTCCATGCTCCTGCGCTACCTTGGGTTTTATACCCCTCCAACTTCTTCCATATTTTGCTATGGCAATTTTTCCTTTTACATCAATCCCCATTTTTGCAAGCTCATCATAATCAGATGGCAAACCATAATTTACAAAAACAACTTCGCCTGTTACATCACCGTCTGCACTCCATGCATTGTAAGTTGGTAACTGATCTGCCTGGCCGGAAGTTGCATCTTCTTTTAAAATGGGTTCTTTTAATAAAGTTTTATAAGATGTTGGGGCAATCATTTCCAACACTCTCGTTTTTGGTGAAGGAAATAAAACTTTAAAAGTTTCTATGTGTGCATCCCAGCCATAACTTTTGTATTGAGCTAAAATATATTCTGCATTTTCTTTACTGCCCGGTGAACCGAGTGCATGAGGTTTAGCCGATAATGTTTTTATATTTCTGCCAATATTTTCTCTGTTTAGATTTGCATCAAACTTAGTCTCCAGTTGTTTTTGTGCATCTGCTGATGTTGCGTTAAAGCCACTGATTTTTGTTTGAGCAAAAGTAATTTGTGTAAAGAATACAATACCAATTGCTAAGATTAAACATTGTTTTTTCATGTATGATTTTTTAGAGATTCAATTAATGTTTAAATTTTTCAGGATGCATTTTATTCCACTCCGTTACATTTTGATATGCTTTTGCCACAGCTAACAAAGTGGCTTCATCGTATAATTTTGCAAGCAAAGTAATGCTTGTTGGGAGATTATTTTTATTAAATCCCGTGGGCATACAAATAGCCGGATGCCCGGTAAGATTTGTAATTCGTAATTGGCTGCCGGAAAAAGTTGGGCAAATAACCACATCGTACTGGCTCATAAATTCATCCATTTTTTGCATAAGTAAATAACGATGACGGTTTGCATTTATATAATCAACCGCAGGTATAAATCTTGAAGCCCGAAATGTATTGGGCCAGTCGCCTCTTGTTTGTCTGGTTAATTTATCATCAAGATTTGTTCTCGTTAATTCATCAAATGCAGCACCCGCTTCAGCATTAAGAATTATTCCCGTCATATTGAAATTATAGATGCCTGAATCAGGAAAATCTACAGGAATTAATTCAGCGCCGGCTCTTCTAAATGCATCTAAAGCAGCAGCCTCATTCCCCATGGTATCTCTTCTGCTAAAATAATTTTTAGCATAAGCAATTTTTAATTTAGAGAGATCGGTTTTGATTGTATAATTAAAAGGCATATTAACTGCCGACGCATCTTTGCCATCCGTTCCATGCAAATAATTAAATACAATTGCTGCGTCTTCTGCGCTGCGGCAAATTGGTCCGGCTTTATCCATACTCCAGCTTAAAGCCATTGCGCCACTGCGGCTTATTGAACCAAAAGTTGGTCGTAAGCCTGTGGCACCGCAGGTTGTAGAAGGAGAGATGATTGATCCTAATGTTTCTGTGCCTATGGCAAAAGGTACCAGACCTGCAACTGTTGCAGCAGTTGATCCTGCGGATGAGCCGCTGGAGCCGAATTTAGTGTTCCAGGGATTTTTTGTTCGTCCGCCAAACCAATAATCACCCTGCGCCAAAGCGCCCAAAGTAAATTTTGCTATAAGCACCGCACCGGCTTCTTTCAACCTGGTATATACATAAGCATCTTCATCAATTGTTTGATCTTTGTAAGGCTCAGCGCCCCAGGTTGTTTTTGTTCCTTTAACTGAAAAGAGATCTTTTAAACCATACGGAATTCCATGCAAAGGGCCACGATAATTTCCAGCAGCAATCTCTTTATCAGCCTGCATTGCCTGCTGCATCGCAATATTTTCGGTAAGAGAAATTACGCATTGAAGTGTGTCGCCATATTTTTTTAAACGGTCAATAAAAAAACGGGTAAGTTCTACCGAAGTAATTTTTTTATTTTTTATAAGAGAAGAAAGCTGAAGAATAGAATAAA
>JALYYX010000171.1 GCA_030946075.1 Bacteroidota bacterium
TTAATGTTCCGTCGTCATTTAAAGTATCTACAACAGCAAGATTGTGTTTTAATCCAATGTTGTAATCATTGATATCATGTGCCGGGGTTATCTTTAAAATTCCTGTTCCAAAATCTTTATCTACATATTCATCAAAAATTACAGGTATTTTTTTATTTATTAGTGGAACTAAAACCGATTTACCTTTTAGATCAGAATAGCGTTCATCATTGGGATTAGCACAAACGGCAGTATCACCCATAATTGTTTCTGGGCGCTGGGTTGCAATACTTATAAAATCACCATTTTCATCTGCAACCCTATCAATTGAAGAGTTACGAATTGGTGCCCCCTCTCCACTTGTGGAGAGGGAAGGGGTGAGGTAGTATTTAATATAATACAACTTCCCTGTCACTTCTTTATACTCCACTTCTTCATCACTTAAAGCTGTTTTTGCAACAGGGTCCCAATTTATCATTCTTGCACCACGATACACCAACCCTTTTTTATACAGATCAACGAAAACTTTTATAACAGCTTTGTAATAATGATTATCCATAGTAAATGAAACCCTGTCCCAATCTACACTGCAACCAAGCCTTGCAATTTGATTATAGATAATATTTCCGTATTTTTCTTTCCATTCAAAAGCATATTTTAAAAATTCTTCTCGTGATAAATTATTTTTATCAATTCCTTTTTCTTTAAGCATGGCAACAACCTTTGCTTCGGTCGCAATAGATGCATGGTCGCTTCCCGGAACCCAGCATGCATTGTAGCCACTCATTCTTGCTTTGCGGATTAAAATATCCTGCACTGTTTCATTAAGCGTATGCCCCATGTGTAAAACGCCGGTTACGTTAGGAGGTGGAATTACAACCGTAAAAGATTTTCTTTTATCCGGCACACTTTTAAAATATCCCTTGTAAAGCCAGTGTTTATACCACTTTTGTTCAACATCGGCCGGATTATAATTTTTGCTTAATTCCATTATAAATAGAAAAATTGAAGAATTGCAAAAATACAAAAACAAAATATGCTTATTTGCTAAGAAGAGATTTGTAAATTTACTCTCCCAAACAATTTCATTTTGTTATACGCAATTGTAGATATTGAAACTACCGGCGGTTATGCTGCGGCAGGTGGAATCACAGAAGTCGCTGTTTTTATTTCTGACGGTGAAAAAATTATTGGCAGATACGAAACGCTTGTTAATCCTCTCTATACCATTCCCCGGTATGTTGAATCATTAACAGGTATAACTAATTCAATGGTGGAAAATGAAGACATTTTAAATCAATAGCTGATGAGTTGTATCAATTGCTTTGCGATAAAATTTTTGTTGCACACAATGTAAATTTTGATTACTCGTATTTAAAATATCATTTTAAAGAATCAGGTTATGAATTGGATTGTAAAAAACTTTGTACCATAAGATTGGGAAGACAAATTTTACCAGGCTTAAAAAGTTACAGCCTTGGAAATTTTTGCAGGGAGGTTGGAATTGCAATTGAACAACGCCACAGGGCAGGTGGTGATGCAGAGGCTACAGTAAAATTATTTCATCATCTTTTGCAGAAGGATAGTAATGGACATGTGCAAAAAATGCTGATGGTAAAAAGCAAAGAGCAACATCTTCCGCCGAATTTACCTGCAAAACAAATTAAACAGTTGCCACAAAATCCCGGGGTGTATTATTTCCACAATAATAAGGGGAAAGTTATCTATGTAGGCAAAGCAAAAAATTTATCAAAGCGAGTTAACAGCCATTTTGCCAACAATAAACCGAATAAACAAAAGCAGGAATTTCTTAGAAATATTTACAGCATAACTTATAAAACCACAGCCACAGAGTTAATGGCATTTATACTTGAAAGTACAGAAATTAAAAAGCTGTGGCCTCAGCAAAACCGCAGCCTTAAAAGGTTTGAGCAATCTTATGCATTGTATTCTTTTGAGGACAGGAATGGTTATTTGCGACTGGCAATTGAAAAGAAAAATAAAAATATAAAACCCTTATATACCTTTAATTTAATAGCCGAAGGGCATACATTATTAAGAAAATTGTCTCATCAATTTCAGCTTTGCCCCAAGCTTTGTTTTTTGCAGCATGATAATATTGAATGCGAAGGAATGAAAGATGAAAGATGCTGCGGAAGTTGCGAAAAGAAAGAACCGTCGCAAAAATATAATGAGAGAGTTACTCAATGTATAATGCATTTACAAAAAGAATTACCAACATTCGCTTTGGTAGATTACGGATTGCATCATGAAGAACAAAGTTGTATTTTAATGGAGAAAGGAAGATTTTATGGAATGGGCTATTTGCCCTCAAACGTTAGCATTAGCGCAGTTGACGAACTTAAAAGTTACATGACACCATATTCGGAAAATGATTATATAAGAGCATTGGTGTATCAGCATGCTGTGCGCTTTCCTCATAAAAAAATTGCGCTTGTTAGTTAGCCAGTTGATTAACTTTTTTCAAAAAAATATTTCTTTCTATCATTCTTGCTCCAAGACTTTCTAAATGCTCGGTGTAAACCTGGCAATCTATTAATTGAACATCTTGCTTTTTTAAATGCTGAATGTATTTTATAAATGCGAATTTGCTTGCATTGCTTTGTTTGCTGAACATGCTTTCACCAAAGAAAATTTTTCCCAACAGCACTCCATAAATTCCTCCAACAAGTTCACCATCTTTCCAGGCTTCTGCACTATGGGCATAACCTGCTTTGTGCAGATTAATATAAGCCTCCAATACTTCATTTGTTATCCATGTGCCGGGCTGATCTTTTCTGTAAGCTTTCTGACAATTTTTAATTACTTGTTCAAAAGCCTTGTTAATAGTGAATTTGAAAGCATCTTTATTTAGAACTGTTCTCATGCTTTTGCTGATAATTAATTCTGATGGAAATAAAACAAAACGCGGATCAGGACACCACCAACAAATAGGTTCATTCTCTCCAAACCATGGAAATATTCCTTTGCTGTAAGCAAGCAATAATCTTTCTGTTGAAAGATCGCCCCCAAAAGCAAGCAACCCTTCTTCATCTGCTAAATCAGGCGAAGGAAAAATTAATTCTTTGGTAAGAATGTGCATGGGAAAATGTACGAAGTAGGAAAAATTTACGAACTAAAAAATAATTTAATATTCTGACATCACTTCTATGGTGGCTCCGATCCCTCTTTCTGTGATGGCATTGCACATTGGCTTTAAAAAATCGTAACCACCTTCTTTTACTGCATATTTTCCTTTTGTATGAATGATCATTGCAGATTGCTCTGCCTGTTCCAAAGTATGGGAACATACTTCTATTAAAGTTTCAATTACCCAATCAAAACTATTCACTTCATCATTCCAAACTATTAACTGGCAAGGGTTTTCAATATCTGTGAGAAGGTCAGTATCCTGTGATTCGTTTGTATAAGGGTTTGTTGCTAACATTATTTGTCAAAAATAAAAAATCTTTAGTTGTTAGTGGTGTAGAATATTATTATAAAATTACTCCTGCCAGCTCAAGACTTCTTCTTTTAAGGTTTTTTATTTCCATTGATTCAATTATTGGGTCGGGCATTAATATTAATGAAACATTGTTATTCTTCCACCAGTCATCCAGTCTTAATTTATTAAAGCGAATGGT
>JALYYX010000184.1 GCA_030946075.1 Bacteroidota bacterium
CCGATGTTCTCTGTAATTTCTCTTGTAAGTTCATCAAGCTTTATGGAATGATTGGGGTATTTTTCTTCTTCATTTAAAATTGCCGGGCTATCACAAATTTGCCGCAATTTCATCAATCCCTGCAAAATAGTAAGCTGCGATTTATCAATACCCTGCTCATCAATAAAACCAAGAATTTTATCCCGATAAGCGTTCCTGTAAGCTTCATATACTTTTCTTTGCTCATCTTCCATTTCACAAAAAAGAATTGTCTCAGTTTTATCAGGCAGATCTTTTGCAACCTGTTCTTTTGTTCTTCGTAAAATAAAAGGATACAAAAGTTTTCTAAGGTGGTCTTTTTGTTCAGGCTCTCCAAACTTATCAATCGGGTTGGCAAATTCATTCCTAAAAAATTCCATTGAACCCAGCAAACCGGGATTTAAGAAATTCATCTGCGCATAAATATCAAATGTATTATTTTGGAGAGGTGTTCCGCTCATGCACAAACGGTTTCTGGAATTGAGCAGGCATGCGGCTTTCGCCACTTTTGATCCCGGATTTTTTATAGCCTGTGACTCATCAAGTATCACATAATCAAAAGTAACTTTTGTGAATACCTGTATATCACTTCTTAGTGTACCGTATGTTGTAATGATGATGTTAGAATGCTCAAAGTCTTCGGTATTTCTCGTTCTCATACTTCCATGATGAATACGGTAAGTGAGTTGCGGGGTAAATTTTTTTATTTCGTTTTCCCAATTATAAATTAATGTGGTGGGGCAAACAACCATAGCCTTTAAAGCGCCTGTATCTTCTTTGTAATGCTTAAGCATGGTTAATGCCTGAACGGTTTTCCCCAGCCCCATATCATCCGCAAGTATGCCGCCCCAGCCTACATCATTCAAATAATTAAGCCAATGAAAACCTGATGTTTGGTAAGGCCGCAAAACATCAATTAACTCTGATGGGGCAGTTATTTCGGGAATGCTTTTAAAATTTCTGAGACGTTCATATTTGGAATCAAGCTCAAAAGAAAGTTCTTTCTCATCCCGTTTTTCATACAGATCATCAATAACACTGAGATGATATTTTGATAAACGTAACTGATTACTCTTTCCTTCACCAACTTTAAAGAGTAATGAATATTTCCTTATCCATTCATCAGGCAAAATACCAAGCGTACCGTCACTAAGCTGAACAAAAGATTGTTTGTTTGCCAGCGCTTTTTTAATGTCGCTAATTCCAATAATCTGTCCGCCAAAAGCAAGTTCCACTCTTGCATCAAACCAATCAAGCCCGCTGCTCACATGTATATGGGTTGCGGGCTTTGCTGTATTAAACCTAAAATTTTTCAATGCTTCAAAGCCACTAACAGAAATTTTCATTTCTTTCATGGCATCTACGAATAAAAAGAACCAGTTATTTTTTAAAACATCAGCGCCCTTTAAAACCAAACTGTTCCCATCCTGCGGACGAACGAATTGTGAATGAAGACTTTCAAGCTTGCTGATAAATTTCTGTTCTGATTCTTTGTTGCGATGAACCAATAAAATTTTATCCCCTTCGGGAACAATTATTACATCTTTATCATTGGCTTTTGTTTCAAAGCCTTTGTAAGAAAAAATGGGCTGAAACATAAGATAGTCGCCCTTTTCTATCAATACCAGTTTTACTTCAGGCTCACCATCTTTAATTTCTTTTATAAGAGATTTATCAAAATCAACATCATATTCTTTTGTAAGAGGCAGAATAATTTGCTGAAACTGCTCACTCCACTTGTTCTTTGATAAAACAATTGCTTTTTTATTAAAATATTTTTCTGCCTGCAAAACATCATCAGGCTTTTGCCATTGATAAAATTTATGATTGTATAGAAACAGTAAAGTGCTGCTCCATTCATTGCCATTTATTGAAATTGGCTGTCCATCAATTTTTACAAAACAGCTAAGCTCATAGTTATCTTCTTTTGCAGTTACTTTAAATACAGGTGAAATAAGATCTTCTGATAATGCTATTTCCAAAAGATTTTCTGTTTTAAAATTTTTTCCGTGAGGCAGATAAAATACAAACGGGTTAACACCATTTTCTTCAAAGATTTTTTTTAGTTTGGGATGGAAATATTCAATCATTAATGCCCTGGTTTCTTCAGGGAGTTCATCTTTTTCATCATGAATAATATTCTCCCAAAATCCGCTGAAGGGAGAGTTTCTGTTTAAGTATTTATTTACTTCTGATGGTTGAAGTTTGCGTGCTTGCTGTACCAACTGCCTTTCAGTTTCAGAATATATTTCAATATTTATAAATTTTGTAAGATCAAGCTTTTCAACATTACTGATAAACTTTGTCACTTCCTCATCAGCCTCGCCGGCAATAACATCTATTGAAAATAATGGAAATGATTTTTCGTTAGCATTAAATACTATCCCAATTTTTTTTGTAGCAGCAATTGTTTCTACTTCGGGTACATTGTCTTTTACAATTGTTGCGGGGCGTGCATTAGAGGCAGGAGCCAGGCGCTTTATGTTAGAATCTAAAACTCTTAAAAATGGCTTTCCCTCTTTGTAGGCAAATTCAAACTTACCTTTCAAATTTTCGCTGAGGCTGTAACCGTAAGCCTCAAGCAATTTATTTTTTTCTTTATCCCAATTTCGTATAGTGTCAAAATAATGAGCACCATAAGAGTTCAATAACTGCAAAAAAAATGCTGTTTTATGTACACATAAAGGGTGCTCTGTTTCATTGCAGGTACATGATGTGTCAAAATTTTTCTCTTCGTTCTTTTGAATTACAAGTTTATATTTTTCAGAATTATATTCTAAAGTGGCCTCTGCTTTTTCATTAGCAGCATTACTAATATTTACTTTTGTTGATCTTAAAATTTCTTCTGCCTCCGTATAATTTTCCTGGCCTGTGAGCATTCTTATCATTCTCAGATCAATGAATTTCATTTTGGCAACCGTATGTTTTTGGTTATATACAATTGCATCAGTGCTCCCTAATAAATTTTTATCAATAAGATCCTGAAGTTGAAAAAGTGCAGCGGCCTCATGGCGGCATATGTCACCTAAATTGTAGGGACAACTGCAACGCAGCATTATTGTTTTGGGGTCATTATATTTTTGAATGTGTACTTTGTAAAAGGTGGTATAACTATCATCTCTAACCCGAAATGTTATAGCATTCATCAGCTCATCATGCTCTACCAATTCTACATAACCAAAAACATGAATTTTTTTTCCACGCCGGATCACTTCATCAGTACCGGTATTATAAACATATTTAATCAGGTGCGGTAAAGCCAAACGAATTGTGGTTTTTATCTAATTCAAAAAAGGCCAATTTGCAAAAGTAAAACAAATTTGTTGTCGTTCAATTCGTAAATGAAACTTTATGGGTGTTAAGCTAAATTTTTATCAACCTTGTTATTTAAAATGAAAAGTTGAAATTCGCTAAATGTATTTCGATAGGAAAGATTTTACCATTGACGTGTTGATTGATCTTTATAAAAATTTACTTTTCCCAAGAATGATTGAGGAGAAGATGTTATTATTGTTACGACAGGGAAAAATTTCAAAATGGTTTAGCGGCATTGGGCAGGAAGCAATATCTGTTGGGGCAACGCTTGCATTACAGCCCGATGAATGGATAATGCCATTGCATCGTAATCTTGGAGTTTTTACTTCCCGTAAAATGCCTCTTAATAAATTGTTCATGCAGTGGCAAGGCTCTAAAAATGGCTACAGTAAAGGAAGAGAACGGAGTTTTCATTTTGGAAGTAAAGAACATTATATCTGTGGAATGATATCGCACCTCGGTCCGCAGTTAGCCATTGCTGATGGGGTTTCACTTGCTTACAAATTAAAAAAAGAGGATAAAGTTTCATTAGCTTTTACAGGAGAAGGTGGAACAAGCGAAGGTGATTTTCATGAGGCATTAAATGTAGCTGCAGTTTGGGATCTTCCTGTAATTTTTATTATTGAAAA
>JALYYX010000236.1 GCA_030946075.1 Bacteroidota bacterium
TTTATATGCTGAGAACTCTAATGCAAATACAAGAACATGGCAGAACTTAAGCAATGAATTTTTGAATGTAAGAAGATCAACAACAGATCTTTTTGAAAGTTTTTCTGAAGAGGCACTTCAGCAGAAAGGAACAGCAAGTGGTAAAATTGTATCTGTATTAAGCCTTGGTTTTATTTCCATCGGTCATGTTACGCATCATATTAAAGTAGCAAATGAAAAATATTTAGAAAGTGTAAGCGACAATTTTATTCTGTAATTACTCAAGGATATTAATAGGATCGATCATGCCATTTTAATTAGTATAAACTTGTATGGTGTTATTTAATTTCTCCTTTAAGAAATATACTAAACTTACTTCCCTTGCCGGGCTTGCTTTCCACAACAATATTTCCACCTTCGGCATCAACTATTTTTTTTGCGAGATACAAACCAATACCACTTCCTTCTGCATCATGGTGTATTCTGCCATAAATGTTAAATATTTTACCTAAATCTTCCTTCTCCATACCAATGCCATTATCCTGAACAGAGAGAATAATATTGCCTCCTTCTTTTTTAGTAACAATATCTATCACAGGCTGCTTATCGCCTTTAAATTTTAGTGCATTGGAAACAAGATTATAAATAATGCTTCTTAAGTTTTTTTTAGAAAAATGAATTTGTTTAACTTCAATATTCCGGCTTATAACAGCCCCGGTTGATTTAATTTTATCTGTCAGGCTCCATTCTATATTATTTATTATTTCATCCACATCTACCATTTCAGTTTCTAATTTGCCACTTTCAAGTTTAGCAACGTTGGATATATCTTTAATGAGGGCACGGAATTTTTTAACTGATGAATTGATAATACCTAAAAATATATTTAGCTTCGGATCTATTCCCTTCATTTCATTCATCGCACTAATGCTTAATTCAATATTGCTGAGCGGCGCTAAAAGATCATGGGAAGCTGTATGCACAAAATTATCAAGGTCTGCATTTATTCGCATGAGGCTTTCATTCTTTTTGTCAAGATCAAGCTGCACCTTTTTTAATTCTGAAATATCGTTAAATGTAATGATTGCGCCGTTTGTTTTATTATCTGCACTTTGTATGTAAGGCATCGTCATTATCTGGTACCATTTCCCATTCTCAGTTTCAATTTGTTTGGTAATAATATTTCCATCTGCAAGCACCTGTTTAATATCACCAATAATATTTTCCAATTTTATATTGGTAGAAATATTGCTGAGCGGTCTGCCTATATCAGTTGGCAGCAGGTTTATTTGCTTTACAGTTCCCGGCGAAAATTTCATTAACTGCAGATCATTGTTAACAAATAATTGCCCGTTAATATTGCTTCTGAAATAATTATTAAGATCGTCATTTAATTCCAGCAGCTCTTTATTTTTTAACTGGTAATCTGCATTAATGGTATGCAGCTCCTCGTTTATTGATTGCATCTCCTCATTTGTACTTTGCATTTCTTCATTTGCCGAAAGCAATTCTTCATTAAAAGATTGCATGTTCTCATTGGAGGCGTCAAGTTGTAAGTAAGTGGAATAGAGTTTATCTTTTAGTTCTTTTAGTTCCTCCTCCAGGTTAACGTTGTATTTATCAAGATATATTTTTTCATCGAACACTATGTCTTCCTGTTGTGCAGGGTTTTCTGTTCTATCTTCATTAAAAGTTACCATCAGCAATCTTTGTGCATCTTTTTTTATGTTTAAAGGAGTTACTGACAGGGTTACTTTAATTACAAGCTCTCCGTTTTTAATTTTTATACCATTAACGATAACTTTTTTATTTGTTTTTAAGGCGTTAATGCTTAGTGTATTGAATGCTACGGCAAGCGGCCTTGGCAATAGCTCTGTAAGATTTTGATTGAAATTTTTTTGAAGAAGATATTTGGTTGTATCTCCATACGTTTTTACAACATGATTGTTTTCATCAATACAAACCGCCAGGTAATCCAGTTCAGTAATCAGTATTTCATTTACGGCTTCTGCTATAGTATTGTTTGTATGTTGAAAAACATCTTCCCTTGCAAAGGCAACAGGTTTTTGTTTTAATTCAGGCAATGAAAATGCATCAAAGCGTATCATCCGCTTTGTTTCAAGGTTTTTATAAATTTTGAATTTGCTGTTTACTACTTCCAGGTTTTGGATAATTGGCATCGGGTTTTCGCTGGAACCCAAAAACAAATAACCTTCCATTTTAATCCCGAAGAGCAACATCAAAAAAATCTTTTTTTGTAAAGCGGGTGTCATGTAAATAAGCAGGTTACGGCAACAGATAAGATTCATATTGCAATACGGTGGATTCTTTACCAGGTCATGCTGTGCAAAAATCACCATTTTGCGTATTTCCGGTTTTACACGGTAATTGTCTCCTTCTTTTATAAAATATTTTTCAAGCTGCTCGGGAGATACATCTTTTATAATTTCCGCATTATAGATCCCCTTGCCTGCCTGGTGTAATGCAATGGTATCAATATCTGTAGCAAATATTTTTACTACTGTATCTTTTAAATCGCCAGTTAATTGTTCCCGAATTAGTATTGCCATTGAATAGGCTTCTTCGCCTGTTGCGCAACCGGCCACCCACATTTTTAATTCTTCCCCCGGCGCAAGCTTTTCCAATATGCTGGGTAATACATCAGTTTGTATAAACTCAAAAGCTTTTTTATCTCTAAAAAAGGAGGTAACACTTATAAGGAAATCTTTCGCAAGGGCTTCCACTTCTTCAGGCGTTGCCTTTAAAAACTGAATGTAATTTTCAAGTCTGGGGATTTTATTATAGGCAGCTCTTCTTTTAATTCTTCTTAAAATAGTAGTTTGTTTATAATCGGAAAAATCAAGAGGGGATTGTTCTTTTATTATATCGATAATAGCAGTAAGATTTTTTTCATCATCCTTGTCATCCAATAAAAATCCTGCTCCGTTACTTACATAATCTTCAATTGTATCAGGCATTAATTCAGGTTCCAAAACAAAATCTACAACGCCGGTAGCAATGGCGTTGGAAGGCATACTCCCAAACTCTGATGTTTCCGGATTGCGGGCTATTATCATTCCGCCTTCTTTTTTAATATTCTTAATACCATCGGTACCATCAGAGCCCAGGCCGGAAAGTACTACTGCAATTGCTTTTGGTCCCATATCTGCGGCAAGGGAATTAAAAAATCTATTAATGGTAAGATGAGGACCCTGGGTTTTTTCTTTATCCGCTAAAAACAATTTGCAATCACGAATGGTCATAAATTTATTGCTGGGGATAGTGTACACATGATTGCTTTGTACTGTCATTCCATTTTCAGCTTCCTTAACCGCAAGCTTACTGTGCCTGCCAAGAACTTCAGCCATCCTGCTTTTAAAATCAGGAGATAAATGTTGAACAATTACATACGATACGCCATCCAAAGGTGTATGATCAAAAAAAGAATTGATCTCCTCCATACCTCCGGCAGATGCGCCAATGGCGATGATGTGATGTGGATCTACAGTTACCATAAACCTGTTTAATAAAAGGACTTTTAAAGCGGTAGGATACCGGTAAAAGATAAACTATATAATTGGGA
>JALYYX010000239.1 GCA_030946075.1 Bacteroidota bacterium
CCCAGTTCCATCATGGCGCCGAGCATTAAAATTTTATTTGCTCCCGCCATGTTTGCAAAATTTTCAATAGCGGCTTTCATGCTTGCAGGGTTAGCATTGTATGCATCCATGATGATGGTGTTGCCTTCTTTTTTAATTAATTGTGATCGGCTGTTGGAAGGAATGTAATTTTCTATAGCAGCTTTTATTTTTTGTTCAGGAACATTAAAATATTTTCCTATCGCTACCGCAGCAAGTATATTGGGCAAATTATATTCTCCCACTAATTGGGTTTTTATTGTTTTAATGTCTGCCCCTCTGGTTATCTCTACTTCTAAAAAAGAAGTGCTGCTTATAGCTATTCCAATTACCGATCCTTCTGTAGTTCCGTAAGTGATACAATTTTTTATACCTGCACTTTTTTCTTTAATGTAATTATCATCGCAATTTATAAATGCAGTCCCATTATTTTCTCTAATAAAATCAAATAACTCTCCTTTACCTTTTCTTACGCCCTCTATTCCACCAAATCCTTCAAGGTGTGCTTTGCCAATATTTGTTATGAGGCCATGGGTAGGCAATACGTACGAACAGTAATCTTCAATTTCTTTTTGATGATTAGCGCCCATTTCAATTACTGCAATTTCTGCATCACTCTTTATTTTAAGAATGGTTACAGGAACACCAATATGATTATTTAAGTTTCCTTCTGTTGTATAGGTTTTGTAAGAAGATGATAAAACAGCATGCACCAACTCTTTTGTTGTTGTTTTGCCGTTGCTACCGGTTATTGCAATAAATGGGATAGAAAATTGCTCACGATGATGTTTTGCTAATTGCTGAAGCGTTAAGAGCACATCATCTCTCCTGATTAATCTTTCATCAGCAATATTTACTTCTTCATCAATAACAGCATACGCTGCACCTGCATCCAATGCCTGCTTTGCAAAACTATTTCCATTAAAGTTTTCGCCTTTTAGTGCAAAGAAGATATCTCCGGATTTAATTTTTCTTGTATCAGTTTTTATAGAGGGGTGTTGCAGGTAAAGCTTATAAAGATCTTCTATCTCCATGAAAACAAAGCTAAGAGATTAAAAAATAAAAGATATGGGGTCTTAAAATAAAAAGCCTCCCGCTTTCATGGAGGCTTATAATATTTATTAAATTATTTATTTTTTCTTTCTGCTGTTTTGCTTTCTCTTGCCAAATATGTTTCCTTCTTTGAATCCATTTCCTTCAGGGCTTCCAAGTCTTGTCATAGCACACCTGAAACCAATGGTGCTGCTGGCCTGGTCTTCTTCAAGATACCGGCGAGAGCCTGGTGTTAACCAATAGGGCATATCGTTCCAGCTTCCTCCTTTTACTACACGTGATTTATCACTTATTAAAGAAGTAATTCCATATCCATATGTAACACCTGATGAGGAGTCACCATCCAAAAAGTTGATTACATTTCCTTTTTGATAATTGCGGCGGTTAACGCTCTCTGAATCAGTTACATCAATTTTTTTCAAACGCCCCATTGTATCTCTCTCATATTCTCCCGATGCATTTTTATAAAACTTCTGAAATTTATTACCACGGTAAGGGTTAAAATCGTCTTCGTCTGTAGAAGTAAGCGGTCTATACACATCTCCCACCCACTCACTTACATTACCACTCATATTATATACTCCATAGCCATTCGGATAAAAAGATTTGATTGGGCCCGGTATAGCAGCACGGTCATTTAATCCCCCCGCCACACCCATGTTATCACCATTACCTCTTTTAAAGTTTGCTAAAAACTGTCCCTGCCAGCTGCCACGGCGATTATCACGCAAGCCATTTACATTATTACTCCATGAATATACCTGTTGGTTGGCTATTAATTCTTCACCACGATTCTTAACTGAAACTTTTTCTTTTCTTCTTGGTTGAGGATTTTGATTTATAATACCATAAGCTGCGTATTCCCATTCTGCTTCTGTTGGTAAACGATAGCCTGGTAATAAAATTCCATCTTCAAAAGATACTACTTTTCTTGCCCTGCCGCTTACATCTTTTAAACCACCTTTTTTAGGTGCGGTTTTATTATTAATTAATTCAGGGTTCATTATATAAGTATCGGTATTAAAGGTCTGATCTCCCTGACCTCCTTTCATTGCTGCTAAAGGTTCTTTCTTATTAAGATATCCTTTATCAAGTAATATTTTTTCATTTACACGATCAGTTCTCCAAATACAAAAATCATGAGCCTGCTCCCATGATACACCAACTACAGGATAATAATTGTAAGCCGGATAGCGGAAATAATATTCAACGTATGGTTCATTATAGGCCAGTTCACTTCTCCACACTAAGGTATCTGGCAGCGCCTTATTCATTACTGCTGTATCATTATCAAAAGTATTTGCTAACCAATAAAGATATTCACGGTAATGAACGTTTGCTACTTCGGTTTCATCAATATAAAATGAGTTTACTGTTACACGGCGTGGAATATTGTTCCAGTCGCCCATTACGTCTTCTTCTTTAGCTCCCATAGTAAAAGTACCACCTTGTACAAATACAAGCCCGGGGCCTGCTTTTTGTTGCTGCGCTTTTAATACATGGAAGTTTCCATAATTTTTATCATCATAATTCCAGCCGGTAGCATCAGATTTATCTTTCTTTTTACTGAAAATGCTTCCATTTTTACAGGACATAAATGATAAAGAAACAAGGGTAAGAATGAGAATGTTTCTGGCAGATAATAACTTTAGCATGTGCATTCGTTTAGCAATTTGATTAACGAAGGGTTTTCTTGATTATTGTGATTGGGGTTACCTTTTACAACTGCGAATATAATTACTTTAACGATACTTGTTTGGCTATAGTATGTGAATTTAATAGGGTTAGACACACTTTTGCAAAGTATTCACAAATGGGTAACATTATTCTTCTTGCAGCATATTCAATTATTTTTCTGTCAATAGAAAGGGGTTATGGTTTTAAAAAAGCAATAAATACAATCATAAACCGTTCAAGAGAAGATTAAGAATGCTCTCATATTTTATTTATTTGCACCTTATCTTATAAAAAATATATTTTTACACTACCAAAGAATAATTTACATATAGCTCCACTTCTACCTAACCAAGACAAATTTTCCGAATGAAACATGCAAGTTTGAGATTGATTGCCTTATCAATTTTTATTGGAAGTGCAATAAATGTTGCTGCGCAAACACAATCAATTAATGTGGTAACTACTGCTGTTCCCTTTTTAAGAATTTCTCCTGATGCCCGTTCCGGTGGTATGGGTGACGTTGGAATTGCAACCCCCGCTGATGCAAATTCTTCTTTTTGGAACCAGGCAAAACTTCCGTTTGCCCAAAGTAAAGCTTCTATTGGTGTTACTTATACCCCATGGTTAAAAGGCTTAGATCTTAATGATGTTTACCTTGCCTCTTTAGCAGGTTATTATCAATTAGATGAAACACAAACCTTATCTGCATCTATGAGATATTTTAGTTTGGGAAATATTCAATTTACAGATGCATTGGGCAATGACTTAAACTCTTACAGGCCAAGAGAATTTTCTTTTGATGTAGGCTACTCCCGTAAGCTTTCAGATAAATTGGGCTTGGGCATAGCATTACGATACATAAACTCCAGCCTTGCAAACGGAATATATAATGGCCAGTCTTACAAGGCAGGTTCATCAGTTGCAGGAGATATAAGTTTATTTCATGATGGTACCGGAAGCGATCCAAATGCCTCAGGATTAAACTGGGGGTTAGTTTTTTCAAATCTCGGTTCTAAAATTTCTTATACCAACGATGTTACTCAAAAAGATTACATACCTGCCAATCTTGGGCTGGGCATAGCATACGTAAAAGTTTTTGATGAAACGAGTAAAGCAACATTTGGCCTGGATGTAAATAAATTAATGGTTCCAACTCCCCCTGTTTTAGGTGGCACTGATCTTTATGCAGATTCAGTAAAACTTGCCAAATACAGAGGCCAGGGAGTTTTAAGCAGCTGGTTCAAATCGTTTGGAGATGCGCCGGGTGGCTTTAGTGAAGAGCTGAAAGAGTTTCAGGTTTCAATTGGGGCAGAATATACCTATAATAATCAATTTTCTTTTAGAGCAGGATATTTTAATGAATCTGCAACAAAAGGAAATCGTAAATATTTTAGCGTGGGTGCCGGTTTAAATTATAATATGTTTGGTTTAAACTTTTCATATCTTATTCCTTCCGGTGGTGGCGTAAACCGCAATCCATTAGCAAACACTTTGCGTTTTGGTTTAATATTTAATCTTGATAAAGAAAGTGCAGCACCTGCGGGGCAATAATTTTTTGCAAATTAATTTTTAAAGCGTCTTACAAATTTTGTGAGACGTTTTTTTATGCATTCTTTTCAGATATTAATGGATATTTACAATTAAATTCCTACTATGTCCTTTAGAATTGGCTTTGGCATTGACTTTCATCAATTGGTTGCAGGCAGAGAATTATGGATAGGCGGCATTAAAATTCCTCATAGAAAAGGGGCCCTTGGCCATAGCGATGCTGATGTTTTATTACATGCCATTTGCGATGCAATGTTAGGTGCTGCATGCCTTGGAGATATTGGTGATCATTTTCCTGATACATCCTCAGAGTTTAAAAATATTGACAGTAAAATTCTTTTAAAAAAAAGTTATGATCTCATTGCTGCAGCAGGTTATAAAATTATAAATATAGATTCTACACTTTGCCTTGAAGTGCCTAAAATAAAACCCTTTGTACAACAAATGCAACAATGTATTGCAGAAATTTTATCACTAAAAATTTCAGATGTTTCTATAAAAGCTACTACAAATGAAAAAATGGGGTTCATTGGCCGGGAAGAAGGACTTGCTGCATACGCAACAATTTTATTGGAAAACATTATTTAGCATCTAACTGCCTTAAATAATTTTCTTGTTAAAATTATTTTTACATGGCTCAAATCTCTTTGCATCCCTACCTTTGTTTACAATGCATCTTCATATAAAAATTGTAAACCGCTCCAATAATAAGCTACCCGATTATGCAACAGCGGGTGCAGCAGGGATGGATATAAGAGCTAATTTGCAGGAACCTGTAATTTTACAACCTTTACAAAGAGAAATGATATCAACAGGCTTATTCATTGAGCTGCCGGAAGGTTATGAAGCGCAGGTGAGGCCGAGAAGCGGATTGGCTAACAAACAGGGAATAACCTGCTTAAATTCTCCGGGAACTGTTGACAGCGATTATCGTGGAGAATTAAAAGTGATCCTGATAAACTTATCTAATGAAGAACAAACTATTCATCATGGCGATAGAATTGCACAAATAGTTTTTGCAAAAATTGAAAAAGCGAAATGGCAATTAGCAAAAGAATTGAATGAAACACAAAGAGGCCCCGGTGGTTTTGGGCATACAGGAGTTAATTAAATAATTATAAACCAACATCATGAAAAATATTTTTAAAATATTAATGGCAGTTATTTTATTGAATGGGGTTTTCAGCTGTCGTTCTACCAAAAAATTACAAGCTGCTGTAAACACAAAAGATACGTCTGTTATAATTCATACCTCATCCTCCTCTCCCGATTCGTTGAAGGCTGCAAAAACTGTATTGGCTAACATGGGTAATAATCACATAG
The DNA here is from genome assembly GCA_030946075.1 of Bacteroidota bacterium. Taxonomy (GTDB): domain Bacteria; phylum Bacteroidota; class Bacteroidia; order Chitinophagales; family Chitinophagaceae; genus Ginsengibacter. The sequence continues at coordinate 5,620 of JALYYX010000239.1, forward strand.
ATTTTAAAACTTTTTCTGCCAAAATTAAAGTGGAGTACGAAGATTCAAAAGGCAAAAAACCCGATGTAACTGCTAACATAAAAATTCAAAAAGATAGTGTTATCTGGATATCAATTGTTGGAAATGTTCTTTTTATAAGCGGCGAAGCATTTAGAGTACTCATTACAAAAAATCATATTACTATTATAAACAGATTAGATAAAGTAGTGGAAGAGCGGCCCTTTAGTTTTATAAAAGATATGGCAAAAATACCTCTTGACTTTAAAACACTACAGGACCTGATTATAGGAAACCCGATTTATGTTGGAGATAAACTGGTAAGTTATAGAGTAACAGAAAATCATATTTTACTTTCTACTGCGGGGAAGTATTTTAAAAATCTTCTTACATTATCTGTTGCAAACAATAACCTGATAGAAAGAAGCAAACTTGATGATATAGATGTAATGCAAAACCGAACAGGCGATCTTACTTATGGGGAATATGAACACAAAGCAGGATTTTTCTTTTCAACCTACCGCGAAATAACTGTTGCCGAAAAAACAAAAGTTGATATACGGCTAAACTTTAAACAATACGAGTTTAACACTGAATTGTCAACCCCATTCAATATTCCTAAAAATTATAAAACAAAATAACCGTTCTCAATTCCAACATTGAATAATACATCTACCCAAAGTTTTATTTTTGCCAATCCCTAAATTAATGCCTCATGCAAAAAACCATTTTAACTGCTACTTTTTTTTTAATTTTTATTTTTAATGCAGACGCACAAATTAACCAAGACGATTTACAAAGACAACGGCAGCAACTTAAAAAAGAAATTGAAGAAACTGAAAGGGTTTTAAATGAAACAAAAAAAACAACTAAAGAAAATATTGGCCAATTGTCATTATTGAATAAAAGAATGGATTTGCAGGGAAATGTTATTGATAATATTTCGGGTCAACTAAAATTTATTGACGGTGATATTAATAAATCTCAAAGGGAAGTAAATAAATTAGGAAGGGTTTTAGATACATTAAAGAATGAATACGCTAAAAGCATGGTGTATGCCTATAAAAACCGAAATAGCTACGATTTTTTAAACTTTATTTTTTCAGCATCTAATTTTAATGATGCCGTTAAGCGTATTACTTACTTAAAATCTTACCGCAATTATCGTGAATTGCAAGGAGAAAATATAATACGTACACAACAGCTTTTACACCAGCGCATAAATGAACTTACGGGCAACAAGCAAAAAAAGAATCAGGTTCTTGAAGAAAAAAATAAAGAGATGACAGTGCTGGAAAAACAACAGGAAGAAAAAGAAAAAATAGTTACTAAATTAAAGGGAAGGCAAAAGGAACTTGCATCGCAAATAACAAATAAAAGAAAGCAGGATGCAAAGCTTCGGAATATGATTGCTGCAATGATTAAAAAAGAAATTGCTATTGCAAATGAAAGAGCAAGATTAAAAGCCATTGCTGATGCTAAAAATAAAACCAGCAATACTGAAGATAAAAATACAACTGCAAACGCCAGACCCATAACAAAAGTTCCAAGAAAAACTGAAAGTGTTTTAGTTACCTCCGAAGCAGACCGGGCATTGGATGCCAGTTTCGAAAGAAACAGAGGCTCATTACCCTGGCCATCAGATGGATTTATATTAAGTCATCCGGGAAGAAATTCTTTACCCGGCGGCATTGAATACGATAACCCGGGAGTGAGCATTGGCACTGCAGTTGGTGCATCAGTAAAAGCAATTTTTGATGGAGAAGTTACATTAGTAAGTTATATGGAAGATAAGCAGGTAGTGTTTATTAAACATGGAAAATATTTTTCTGTGTATAGTAATCTTTCATCTGCAACGGTGCAAAGAGGGCAGGCTGTAAAAACGGGGCAGGTAGTAGGCCATGCTTCGTCTAATGATGATGGCCAGGGCCAGGTTGACCTGATAATAATGAAAGAAAATAACAATGTAAATCCTGAGCAGTGGCTTAGAAGAAAGTGATCAGTTTACAAATTTTTTGTACAGCATTTCGTATTCCGGTACAATATTATTTATATCAAATTTAGTTGCCTGCTCAAGTGCGTTCTTTTTAAATTGTTTCAGTTTCATTTCATCTGATAAAATTGTGAGTGTATTTCTGCACATATCATCTACATCGCCAACGTTACTTAAAAATCCGCTATAATTATTTACATTAATTTCAGGCAACCCACCTGCATTTGTTGATATTACAGGAACTGCGGCTGCCATAGCTTCCAGCGCAGCAAGCCCAAAGCTTTCATATTCACTGGGCAATAAAAAAATATCCGATACTGCCAGTATATCTTCCACATCTTCCTGCTTTCCTAAAAAACGAACATCATTATGAGCAGTACTTTCTCTGCATAATACTTCTATAGCACTTCTTTCAGGCCCATCACCAACAAATAAAAGTTTGGAAGGAATTTCGGCATTTATTTTTAAAAATATTTTTACAACATCTTCCACACGTTTTACTTTTCTAAAATTAGAAGCGTGAAGTAAAATTTTTTCACCATTCGGGGAAATAACTTTTTTAAACGCATCAATTGGCTTGCGGTTAAATCTTTTTACATCAACAAAATTGTAGATTACGATTATATCCTTTTCCATTTTAAAATTTCGATAAGTCTGGTCTCTTAAATTTTTTGAAACCGCAGTAATTGCATCGCTTTCATTCATTGAAAAAGTAACAACAGGTGAATAGGTTTTATCTCTACCTACAAGTGTTATATCAGTGCCATGCAAGGTTGTAATTACCGGTATTTTTATTCCCTGTTTGGCTAAAATTTGTTTTGCCATAAATGCTGCGGATGCATGAGGTATTGCATAATGCACATGTAAGAGTTGCACATTATTGTTTAAGATAACATCCACCATAGTGCTTGCCAGTGCAGTTTCGTAAGGCGGATAATCAAACAACGGATAGGTAGGCACTCTTACTTCATGATAAAAAATATTTGCATGAAAACCGCTGAGCCTAACCGGCTGCTGGTAAGTTATAAAATGAATATTGTGATCTTTATCTGCCAGGGCTTTTCCTAATTCTGTTGCAAGTACTCCGCTTCCGCCAAACGTTGGGTAACATACAATTCCAATATTCATACAAATTTTTTATTAAATGAGGATGTAAAATACTAATTCTTTAAGCGCAATTATTGGGTTAAGTTTGTGCAACATTTTTTATGAAAAAATTTTTAGGTTTCACGATTTTTATATTAATGCTTTGTCTGGTGGTTTATTTTTTAATAGCAACCGTGTATACATACAGTGATGGTAACCGGGCGGGGCGTTTAATTAAATTTTCGCACAAAGGCTATGTATTTAAAACTTATGAAGGTGAATTAAATCTTGGGGGGATAAATACAACAAATGGCGGCGTTCTTATAAATAATATGTGGGAGTTTTCTGTTGAAGGTAAGTCGGTTGCCGATTCTTTATCAAAATTAGAAGGCAGAGATGTTACACTTCATTATAAAGAAAAAATGAATGCTCTTCCATGGAGGGGTGAATCTAAATATATAGTCGATAAAATAATTCAGGCACACTAATTCAATATTCAATTAATGAAGAAAAGTATTTTAATAACAGTAGTTTGTTTATGTTCTCATTTAGTGTTTTCACAAAATGCTGATTCAATAATGATAAAAATAATTGTTGATGAAACAATGAGGAACGGGACTGCTTATCAAAGTTTAAGGAAACTATGTAAGCAAGTGGGGCCAAGGCTTTCAGGCTCGCCGAATTATTTAAAAGCCGTAACGATGGTTTCAGGTATGATGAAAGAAATTGGCGCAGATAAAGTTTATACGCAGCAATGTGCAGTGCCGCATTGGGTTCGTGGAGAAAAGGAAAAGGGGCAAATAATTTTATCAGATGGTAAAAAATATGATCTTAAACTTTGTGCATTGGGTAATTCTGTTGGCACTTCTGTAAATGGTATTAATGCAAATGTTGTGGAAGTAAACAGCATGGCGCAATTAGATCAATTGGGCACTAAAGGCATTAAAGGCAAAATTATTTTTTTTAATTTTCCCATGAATCCGACATATATAAAAACGTTTCAGGCTTATGGCGAAAGCGGTATTTCACGAAACAGAGGTCCGGCGGCCGCAGCAAAGTATGGAGCAGTGGGTGCAATGGTTCGTTCGCTTGCAATTAACCTTAATGATTATCCGCATACAGGCGCTACAGGATACAATGATTCATTCCCAAAAATTCCCGCAGTTGCAATAAGTACAAATGATGCAGAGTATTTAAGCAAAGAATTAAAGAAAGGAAATATTGCAAAAGCTTTTTTTAAAACAAGCTGTAAAATACTGCCTGATGCCATTGGCTATAATGTTATTGGCGAAATAAAGGGTTCACAATTTCCTGACGAGATAATTACTGTTGGCGGACATCTGGATAGCTGGGATCTTGCCGAAGGTGCTAATGATGATGGCTCCGGTGTGGTGCAGGCTATGGAAGTTTTACGAACATTAAAAGCTTTGGGTATAACACCTAAAAGAACAATTCGTGCGGTTGCCTTTGCCAATGAAGAAAATGGGGGACGTGGAGCAAAAAAATATCTTGAAGAAGCTAAAGCAAAAAATGAAAAAATAATCTTTGCGCTGGAAAGTGATGCAGGAGGTTTTACACCACGAGGGTTTAGTTTGGATATGAAAGATGCACAACGCAATAAAATAATGCAATGGAAATATTTATTTTATCCTTATGGCGCTTCTGATATAATTGTGGGTGGCAGCGGCTCTGATGTTGGTCCGCTAAAAGAAATAGGTACTGCGCTTGCAGGATTTACTCCTGATAGCCAGCGCTATTTTGATATTCATCATGCTGCAACTGATGTTTTTGAAAACGTAAGTGAAAGAGAATTAAAGTTGGGCGCAGCTAATATTACAGCGCTCATTTGGTTAGTCAGCGAGTATGGATTATAAACGGTAGAAAGCGAATGAGAATAATACTTTACAGTTTTTTATTGCTGCTTGCTTGAATTAAAAATATCACCGGCTTTTTGTGAATATCGATTTTATCATTTTTCCAATCAGCAATGCTTTTTGTTTTAATGAATTCATTTTTAGATGTAAGCTCTGATGCAATGCAAAGTTGTGTAGTGGGTTTGCATGTTTTTAAAATTGTTTCCATCAATTGATTATTGCGGTAAGGTGTTTCAATAAATATTTGAGTGCACTTCTTTTTTGCTGATTCTTCTTCAAGCTCTTTCAATTTTATATTTCTTTCATGGGCATCAATTGGTAAATAACCGGCAAATTGAAACTGCTGTCCATTCATTCCGCTTGCCATTAATGCTAATAAAATTGAACTGGGACCAACTAAAGGTTTTACTATAACATTCATTTGCTGCGCAGCATGCACTAAAATTTGTCCGGGATCTGCAATGCCCGGGCAGCCTGCCTCCGAGATGATAGCAATATTTTTTCCTTCCTTTATTTTTTGCAGGAAAGTACTTATTTGCTCTGCTTCTGATTTATGAATTGTGAACCATTCAAAATCATCAATCACAATTTCTTTCTCCATGCTCTTTAAAAACCTTCTTGCAGTTCTTTCATTCTCTGCAAAAATTACTTTGCAATTTTTTATTGCATTAATTATATAAACCGGAATAGTTTCTATACTTTCTTCTGATAAAAAAGAGGGGATTAAATAAACAATACTTTTAGAGGTCATGAATTTTTATGGTTATGCAAACTTAATGTGGCTGCAATTACTGCATACGTAGGCGCTAATATCCAACCGAAAATTGGCAAGCCGTGCATTAAATAAAAAACCATTCCGTTACCTATCGCCAACCCTTTATGATTGCCAATAAAATCAATACTTTGTGCAGCGGAAAGATTACGGCGCTCACTGTTATAATCAAGCATAGAAAACCCGAAATAATAACATTCAACAAATAAAGCCAGCACGGGTGTGGCCCATCCAACCAAAGGAATAAGAGCTAAAATAAAAATGGATACTGTATAAACCGTTTGCCAGAGCGTATTCCGCACTGCAATGGCAATTCCTCTAAAAACATCTTTTACATATTGACTTAAAATAAAAGGATACTTTTTGCCTTCTAAGATTGCCTCAGTTCTTTCACTTAAATAAGCAAACACGGGAGCGCCGATTATTAAAAAAAGATATTTGAACCACGAGAAATAAAAAAACATTAAAATAAGCTGAAGAATAAGCTGGCCGAAAATAAAAAGAAACCGCAGCCAGGTATCCTGCTCTTTAACCATTAGTGTTTTTAATCCCGACCTGGAAAAAATATAATCAATAACACCCGCAGATGAATGCCAGAAAAAGTATATACCGGTACAAAATAAAGCAGCATATAAAATGCCCGGGATAATTATCCACTTCCACAACCTGTGCTTTACAATAAATTGATGGGCTTTAAAATATGCCTGTATGGCTATTACAATTTCTTTAAGCAATATATTGGTTGTTGTTGGGTTTACTCAAACTTAAAAAATATAATCCGTGTTTGGTGTTGCAGCATAACATTTAATATAATTTTATACGTTTGATTTTAGATTTACTATAATGAAAATAAAAAAATTACCATTAAATTTTTATGAAAGAAAAGATGTTGTTACTATAGCAAAAGATTTGCTGGGGAAAATTGTTGTTACAAAATTAGATGGTGTGGTTACATCAGGGAGAATTGTAGAGACTGAAGCTTATGTTGCTCATATTGATAAAGCCTCGCACTCTTTTGGCGGAAGAAGAACTGCAAAGAATGAACACATGTATGCCGTTGCAGGAACGACCTATGTTTACATTTGCTATGGAATGCACCAGATGTTTAATGTAGTTACCAATGAAAAAGGTGTTCCTGATGCAGTGCTAATAAGGGCTGTAGAACCTTTACAGGGAATTAATATTATGTTGCAGCGAACAGGCAAGTCAAAATTAGATTTCACCTTAACGAAAGGCCCCGGAAATGTTGGTAAAGCGCTGGGCATTTTTAAAAACCATTCAGGATTACATTTGCTTGATGATGAAATTTATTTAACGGATGATGGATTTATAATAAAAGAAAATGAAATTGGTATCAGCAAACGAATTGGGGTTGAAAGCGCCTTCCCTGATTCTGAATTGCCTTATCGTTTTTATGTAAGAGGGAATAAATATGTGAGTGGGAAGAACAAATGATTATTTTAAAACATCATCTATCCTTTTAAACCCGTATCCCTTATGCTTTAGCGATGTTATCAATTCATCCAACCTGTCATAAAACTTATCTGTTCTTTTCGGGTCTGTTCCAAAATGTACCAGTAAGATAAACCCATTTAATCCATTAGCATCTTCCTTTTCCTTATTAATTATAGATTGGTAAATTTCTTCTGAAGATCTGTAATTTTTCATATCAGGTGTTGTATAATCTGCTGTACTTTTTGTTCCGGGGGAATAATTGATGAGTTGTATTCCCATTTGTTTTGTCCATAGTGCAATGCTGTCGTTGTACCATTCGTAAGGAGGAACAAAATATTTTATTGCCGCTTTCTTCACGCCAAAATTTTCAATCGCTTTTAAATTTTTATTCAGATCATCAACAAATTGTTTTTGAGTTACAAGAAGACTGTCTCTTTTATTCCAATCTGCATATAAC
>JALYYX010000254.1 GCA_030946075.1 Bacteroidota bacterium
TTCCGAAAGGAGGATTCTATTTACACTTTCTTCCTTTTTTGCAAGGCATGTTGTATGTTGGCAATACCACGCAGTTAAGTGATGATGAAGTCAGCTTGCTTCAATCTGTTGCTGATGCTTTCTCTACAGCCTATGCACGCTACGAAGATTTTAATAAACTGGAAGCAGCAAAGCAACAGGTGGACAGTACATTGAACGAATTGCAGGTTACACAAAAGCAATTGATACAGTCAGAAAAAATGGCAAGCCTTGGTGAACTTACTGCCGGCATTGCCCACGAAATTCAAAACCCTTTAAACTTTGTAAATAATTTTTCTGAGGTAAGCAATGAGTTGCTTGCAGAAATGATGGAAGAAGTTGCTAAAGGAAATTATGAAGAAGTAAAAGCAATAGCGGATGATGTAAAACAAAATTTAGAAAAAATAAACTTTCATGGCAAACGTGCCGATGGTATTGTAAAAGGAATGCTGCAACACAGCCGCAGCAGCAGTGCAACCAAAGAACTAACCGATATTAATAAATTAGCAGATGAATATTTGCGACTAAGTTATCATGGCTTGCGTGCAAAAGACAAAACTTTTAATGCAACAATGGAAACGCATTATGATGATAATATTGAAAAAATTATAATCGTTCCCCAGGATATTGGAAGGGTGATTCTTAATTTATTTACCAATGCATTTTATTCGGTTTCTGAAAAAAATATCCTTCGACAAGCTCAGGATGATGACAGTTTTAAACCAACTGTTTCAGTAACAACAAAAAAACTAAAAGATAAGGTTGAGATTATTGTTAGAGATAATGGAATGGGTATTCCTCAAAAAGTTTTGGATAAAATATATCAGCCATTCTTTACAACAAAACCCACAGGGCAAGGTACCGGCTTAGGTTTAAGCTTAAGTTACGATATTATTAAAGCGCACGGCGGAGAATTAAATGTAAACACCATAGAAGGTGAGTTTGCAGAATTTGTAATTATATTACCTTTTGCTAAATTTTCTGAATCATGAAAATTTGTTTAACAGCTTTGGCTTTTTTATTTTTTCTTTCAGCAAAAAGCCAGGAAGAAACATTTAGACAAGCGGATAGTTTAAAAAACGCTCTTGCAAAAATAAAGCAGGATACGAGCCGCATTTTAATGTTAACTAAATTGGCTGAAGCTTACCGTTCTGCAAAACCTGATACTGCAATTATTATTGCTGAAGATGCATTAACACAAGCCCGGAACATAAAGTTTATAAAAGGAGAAATACGGGCATTACTGGTGATTAGTGTTTTGCATCGTGAAAAAGGAGATATACCATATGCCCTGGAAATTGCATTGAAAGGATTAAGAATGGCAGATGAACATAGTATGAAAGAAGAAATGTTGTGGGGCAGGATAAGGGTGGCCAATGTTTACATAGCAGTTGGGAATTTTGCAAAAGGCATAAGTTACCTGGAGGAAAATGTAGAACTTCTGAAAACATATCCCAGTGATTATAATAATGATGTTACTCACTTGCTCATGTCCAGTGCTTTTATTCAGCAAGATCAATTAGATTCAGCATTGAATGAAATGAAGCTGATCACCGGAAAAAAAAGAAACAATGACCAATTCTATATTTATGTTTTTAACGGACTCGGAAATATTGAAGAGAAAAAAAATAATTTTGCCGGGGCGTTAGATAATTATCGAAAAAGTATTTCGATAGCTCTTTTTGAAGTTGATTATCGTACTGCATCTGTAGTGTACAACAGCATGGCGGGCATCTTTAAAAAACTGAACCAGGTTGATTCCGCAATTTATTACGCAAAAGAAGGATTGAAATATGGCGAAATGCTTGGTTATAAAAACCGCATTCTTACTGCAAGTAAATTATTAGCACAACTATACGAAAACAGAGATCCCAAAGAGGCCGTGAAGTACTACAAAATGGCTTCTGCAGCAAATGACAGTTTATATGGTGCAAAAAAAGTACTACAGCTTCAGGCAACAACTGTAAAAGAGCAGGAAAGGCAACGTGAATCCGAAGACGCCAATATAGCTTATAAAAATAAAATGCGCCAGTACATGTTAATGGGAGCGATAGCTGTGTTTCTAATTATTGCAGTAATCCTTTTTAGAAACAATCGTCAAAAGCAAAAGGCTTACACTAAGTTAGTGCAACAGCAGGAAGAATTAAAAGCAACACAACAGCAACTCATTCAATCAGAAAAAATGGCAAGCCTTGGTGAACTTACCGCCGGCATAGCACACGAAATTCAAAACCCTTTAAATTTTGTAAATAATTTTAGTGAAGTAAGTACAGAGTTAGCTGATGAATTAAGAGACGCGGTTGAAAAAAATGATAACAAACAAGCCATTGCAATTGCCGATGACATCAAACAAAATCTAAACAAAATAAATCATCATGGTAAACGTGCAGATGCAATTGTAAAAGGAATGCTGCAACATTCACGCAGCAGTAGTGGCAAAAAAGAACCTACAGATATTAATGCTTTAGCAGATGAATATTTGCGACTAAGTTATCATGGCTTGCGTGCAAAAGACAAAACCTTTAACGCCACAATGGAAACGCATTATGATGATAGTCTGGAAAAAATAAATGTTATCCCGCAGGATATTGGAAGAGTGATTTTAAATTTAATTACCAATGCATTTTACGCAGTTGATGAAAAAAAGAAACTCCAAGACCTTGAAGGTTTTAAAAACCTTCAAGGTCTGAATACTTTCACCCCAACCGTTTCAGTAAGTACAAAAAGGGTTGGTGATAAAGTTTTAATTAGTGTAAAAGACAATGGCCCGGGTATTCCACAAAAAGTTTTAGATAAAATCTTTCAACCTTTCTTCACCACAAAGCCAACGGGCCAGGGAACAGGATTAGGATTAAGTTTAAGTTATGATATTGTAAAAGCACATGGTGGAGAGCTAAAAGTGGAAACTAAGGAAGCCGGCCCGGATGACCCGGTCGGACGGGGTGAAGGAAGTGAGTTTATTATTTTGTTGCCGGCAAAATCAGGGATTGCAGAGGCGTAGCCTCGACTAATATTGTAACAACGGATTTTAATCCGTTGTAGAGAAGCAGGGAAGAAAGAATGAGAGCCGTAGGCTCGGTGCATATATTTTTTTCAGAGTTAAGCAAATATGCAATATGGCAAACACATATCATCAAATTTACTTACAAATAATTTTTGCAGTAAAGTACCGCAATGCCATAATTGATAAAGCCTGGAAAAGCCGGCTGTTGGGCGTAATAGGCAATTTAATAAATGAAACAAATTGTAAAACAATTATTGTAAATGGTGTTGAAGACCATGTACATTGTTTTGTAGCATTAAAACCTGTTGTTTCGGTTTCTGAGTTAATGAAAACTGTAAAAGCAAAATCATCAAAATACATCAACGACCATAAATTAACTCCTGAACGTTTTGAATGGCAGGAAGGGTATGGTGTATTTTCATACAGTCAATCTCAGGTTGACAAAGTTTATAAATACATTCAAAACCAGGAAGAACATCATAAAAAGCAAATCTTTAGAAATGAGTATCTTGATTTTTTAAAAAAATTTAAAGTGGAATATGATGAGCAGTATATTTTTCAGGATTTGATTTAGATATTGTGCCGAGCCTACGGCTCTTGACATATAGTCCGGAGTCTACAACGGATTGAATCCGTTGTTACAAGATGGTTTGAGCCTACGGCTCTTAGAAGCCCGGACGAAACTAAAAATTATGAATAAAATATTTCAACATTTCTTTACAACAAAACCAACCGGGCAGGGAACTGGCTTGGGATTATCATTGGCTTACGATATTGTAAAAGCGCATGGCGGAGAAATAAAAGTAGAATCCCTGTCTGCTGAAGCGGCATTGCAGGCAGGCACAACATTTACCATACTATTACCAACCAACTAATAAATATGCGAACGATTATTAAAACATTTTTTCTCCTGTTACTATCTGCTATAACTCTTGCACAACCCAGGGTTGCAGACAGCTTGAAAAAACTTTTACAGTCACATTCTCAAAATGATACTGTAAGAATAAACTTATTGAATAACCTTGCCAAAGAAAGCAGGCGGTCTAATCCCAAATTAACTGACTCTCTTATAACCGTTGCATTAAACCTTTCCAATCAATTAAATTATAAAAAAGGCAAGGGAAATGCGCTTGCCATCAAAGCTGTACGATACTATGATGTATCTGATTATCCATCTGCAACCAAAACATTTGATGAAGCAAAACAACTGTTGCAGTCAGCAAATGATATTTCGGGAGAAATTTATTTCTATAAAA
>JALYYX010000256.1 GCA_030946075.1 Bacteroidota bacterium
AAAAAAAGAGACTCTACTTTATCTTTAGCATCGACTAATTGCAATACTGCAAAGCTGGATTCTCGTAAATTTAAAAAGATTAATCATACTGAAAGACAACAAAGAGTACTCATCTGGGTCTATTGGAAAGCTATAAAAGGAAGATTAGGTGATTTGGAAACTAAAGAAGGATTATTTAGTAAGGCGCTTACTGATAATAGTAATAAAGAGAATCTCCTCAAGAAGTTAGAAGACATAATTGATTTGGAACAAAGAGAAATAACAACACTTGAAAATTCATCCCCAATAGATATAGAAACTAAGGATTTAGAAACAAAGTATTATTGTTTTTTATCTTTTAGTATTCAAGTATACCGAAATACAAGAGTAATAATAAAAGCAAATCAACCTTTAGAAAAAGTATATAAATTAGCAAAATCAAATTCCTTTGAAGAAGATTTGCGAATTAAAGAATTGGAAAAAGCTGCAAATGATTTAGATAATAAATTTCAATTATCAAAAATGGGGTAATATTTTCTTACGGCCGGTTTTGGTGTTTTCACCAACATCATTTCGCTAAGATTGTAGCTCAATAAAGTTATACTGTACAAGAGTGCGACGCCAATGAAGCTAAATTTTATTCAACAGCCGGCTACCAAAAAACAACTTACAGAAATATACAATTTTCAATTTTCCTGACTCCGTAGGAATCCAATATTTATAGAAACATTTCTTCACCAAGAGCGTTCAACCCCCATCGGGGTTGAATAATAATCTTCTAAAATTCTATATATAAATATTTAACTCCTACGGAGTTTTTAATTATCATTTTAACGGTTAATTTATTGCTTCATTTGCCATGACCTTCAGGTCGTGGATAGTTATTATCGAATGCCTGGCTTTAGCCAAATAATCTTTTTTAGCTTTGGCTAAAGCCTGATTAAATATTTTTATAAATCCACGACCTGAAGGTTCTCTTCTTAGCCGTGTCTCTACTAATGGCCTTAGCATAGCAGGACACGGCGTTAATAACTTATCATTTTGACTCTAAACGTACGCTTGTGCCTTCCGCATAAAATGTTTAATTTTATAAAAAGCAAAAACAATGGTAACCGAACTTAAGGAAGTTATTTCAACCATAGAGAAATTAAAAGATGAGGAGCAAAGGCAAATCGCAAAAATGCTTAGTGACGAAATAAACTGGGATACTTCTTTTAAAAACAGCCAGGACAAATTATCCAATTTAGCACAGGAAGCACTTACTGAATATAAAGCCGGTGAAACAAAGCAAACAGATTGGTAAATTGAAATCAGTAACAACAACCAGCTTCAGAAAATCTTTTAATAAACTCCCAAAGAATATTCAGGAAAGAGCAAGAACTGCTTACCAATTATGGAAGCTGAATAATAACCATCCTGGCCTTCACTTCAAACAAATTCACAACAAAAAATTAATTTATTCTGTTAGAATAGGATTATCCTACAGAGCAATAGGTGTCATCGAAAAAGATACCATCATTTGGTTTTGGATTGGCTCACATGAAGACTACAATAATTTAGTTGCAGAAATATAACTATCACTCTTTCATAACCCTTCTCCCCATTGTTCCTATCTTTGTATCTCAATAATTATTATGGGAACAACTACCATACAACCTAACGCTGCAACACAGGCCAATGTTGATTTTCTTCCATTGCAGGGAACTGATTATGTAGAGTTTTATGTTGGCAATGCAAAGCAGGCCGCACATTATTATAAAACGGCTTTCGGTTTTCAATCGCTTGCTTATGCAGGTCCGGAGACAGGTGTGAAAGACAGGTGCAGCTATGTTATCCGCCAAAACAAACTCACGTTTGTTTTAACTACTCCATTAAAAGGCAACAACGAAATTGCAGATCATATTTACAAACATGGTGATGGTGTAAAAGTTATCGCATTAAAAGTTGATGATGCAGAAAGTGCCTGGGAAGAAACTACAAAGCGTGGCGCAAAAAATTATTTGCAGCCGCAAACTTTAAAGGATGACTCGGGTGAAATTGTAATTAGCGGCATACATATTTATGGTGATACGGTTCATCTTTTTATTGAAAGAAAAAATTACAAGGGCGTTTTTATGCCGGGCTTTCGTGAATGGAAGTCCAATTATAATCCGAAAGATACAGGACTGTTGTATGTTGATCATTGTGTAGGAAATGTTGGGTGGAACCAAATGAACCCATGGGTAAAATTTTATGAAGATGTGATGGGTTTCAAAAATATTTTAAC
>JALYYX010000300.1 GCA_030946075.1 Bacteroidota bacterium
TTAATATCTGCTGTTATTGAAGATAAATGGAATTAGACAGCTAAAGCAGCATTGCCAAAACTTATATGTCTTATAAATAATGAAAATTTTCATTAAAAATATGGTTAGTAATCGTTGTAAAATGATTGTAAAGTCCGAATTAGATAATCTTGGGCTTGAATATAATTTGCTGGAGCTGGGTGAAGTTGAATTGATAGAAAAACCTTCTGCAGTAAAAAATGAAGAACTGAAAATGGCTTTACTAAAATGGGATTTTGAATTAATGGATAATAGAAAAACTATCCTGGCCGAAAGAGTAAAAGCTGTGGTAATTGAAATGATTCACGTTTCTAAAGAGTTTCCCAAAACTAATTATTCTGATTATATAAGTAAGAAGCTGCTGCATGATTATACTTATTTGTCTAATGTTTTTTCTGAAGTTGAAAACATTACCATAGAGCATTTTATTATTGCTCATAAAATTGAAAAAGTAAAAGAACTTTTACTGTATGATGAATACAATATTACAGAAATTGCCAACATGCTAAACTACAGCAATGTTGCACATCTATCCAACCAATTTAAAAAAGTTACCGGCTTTACACCCACTTTTTTTAAGGCAATGAAAAATAAATCAAGAACCTCTTTAGAGGATATTTAGTAATCTGCATATACCTCACCATCTCCCTCTTATTAGAATTATGCTCTGGTTAAATAATAGTAAACATCTGTGAATTTTGCAAACCTTATCTATAATTCTGTAAAATATTGAACTGGTTTGGACTAAAGATTGTTCCATGATTATTATTTATACAACTTATTTAAAATGGAAATATTACCAAAGTCTTTAAATCAGGAAAATTTAACCACATTACCCCGTCGTTCATTTTTTAAATTTGCAAGTGTTGGTGCATTGGGGATTGCCGTCACCTCTTCAAGTTGTAAAATCCACTCAAAAATTTCGGGTGGACTTAATTTGGGAAAAGGTGATTTCGCGGTACTTAATTATGCTTATGCACTTGAACAATTAGAAGGTGCTTTTTATGGAAAGGTCACTTCTAATTTTTATTCAGGCGCCAGCGAATTTGAAAAAGATCTTCTTACTGATATTTCTCATGATGAAATTGCCCATAGAGAATGGTTTAGGGAGGTACTGTTTTTAAAAAAGCTTCCTCAACTTGAATTTGATTTTTCTTCCATAAATTTTAAGGACCGTACCAGTGTTTTAAACGCAGCGAAAGATTTTGAGGATACCGGTGTTTCGGCATATAACGGTGCCGGAAAATTATTGGATCTCGGTATATTTTTAACGCATGCAGGTAAGATCGTTTCAGTGGAAGCCCGCCATGCTGCCACCATCCGCAACCTTATAAGCTATGGTGATTTTGCAGGCGATGATGTAATTAATTCAAACGGACTCGATATGGTGCTAACACCTGAAGAAGTTGTAAGGCATACAGATAAATATTTTGTAACCAAAATTAATGTAACCAAAATGCCAACCTCTTAAATTATTATCATTATGAATTTTTCAAACATATTAAAAGAAATAGAAAACGTTGATGAAGAAATTTACGATCGGTTAGATCAGCGTCGCAATGTTGTTAAAAACTTTTTACGTTTCGGCTCAAAGCTGGCATTGGTAAGTGTGCCGGTTGCCTTGGGTGGCCTGCTTAATAAAGCATATGGCAAAGTACCGGATAGAATACTTGATGTGCTGAATTTTGCGCTTACACTGGAACACCTGGAGTACAGGTTTTACGAAACTGCCATGAATACCCCTAACCTTGTTCCGGCAAAAGATAAGATAAACATCATCCGCGACCATGAGAAAGAACATGTAAAATTTTTGAAGGACACCATTACTCAATCAGGCGGTACGCCTGTGGAAGAAGGTAAATATGATTTTACAGCTAAGGGAACTTTCCCAAATGTATTTACAGATTATAAAGAATTTTTAATGGTTGCACAGGCCTTTGAGGATACAGGAGTGGGAGCCTATAAAGGACAGGCAGCAAAAATTAAAAGATCCAATGAAATTTTAGAAGCTGCGCTGCGTATCCATTCTGTAGAGGCTCGTCATGCTGCTCATATCCGCTTTGTACGGCTTAAGTCAGGCTACGATACAAAGGTAAGGCCCTGGATTATCGGTAATGATCATACCGAAGGAACGCCTCTGGCTCCCATTTATAAGCATGAGTCAAAGCATCGCCAGGTAGTTCTTTTTAACATCAACTACATTGGCGGTTATAATGTCGGAAATGCAGGAACATCCAGCTTTGACGAGCCATTACACAAGGATGAAGTATTGAAGATAGTGAGTCCGTTTATGGCGTGAGGTACTTTTATAGGGCGGATATAAAATTAATAACCTGTGGATTTTGCAAGCCTTATCTGTAATTCTGTAATGCTCTTTTAGGATTTTGGATTGAAATTCGCATTCAATTATGTTCTACAATTCTATTTATAATGAGGGGGATATTATAGATAGAACAGCTCACTATAAAATACCATACTTGAAAGTAGTTTTTAACCATAGCGAAATACACCAACCGGATTCAGACAGAATAAACTTTGAATATCTCTATGATACGTATGCTCCAAAAGCATTTGGGTTTATTACAAAACTTACCGGCACAAAAGAACAGGCTGAAGAGTACATGGTGAATGTTTTTTTAAAAGTATGGGAAGATATAAGATCTTTTGACATAGATGCTGAGAAAAAAATTCAAAAGATCGTTTTAATAACGTGCAAATCCATTATTAAACGCTCAGCATAAATCACTAACCTCAATTTCATTTTTATGTTGAACAATAATAACCAAACTTCATCCCATTCCGAATCAAAATTCTTTAAATTAGCCTATTCAATATTCCTGGCAATAGCGATCATCTACCTGTTCTTTCTTTAAAAAATTTGCAGTTTATTTTTATATTCCTTATAATTCCAAATGAGTAAATTATGCAAAAAATTTCTATAATGCTGTAAGTAATGTATGAGGAATATTTGCACCTTTGAAAATATAGTACTGCATCCTGAAAAAGACCAAACAAAAAGATCTGCAAATCACTTTCTGTTCAATTGATCTTACTAAAACACACCACATCAATAAAACAATTTTTATGGCACTACCTATATTTGAAAAGCCGGGCAAAGAAAAAAATGCGATTCCCAAAATTGATGATCAAAGAGATATAACATTATTTCTTATGATAGTTTCCTGTATACTTGCCTTGTTTGCCATTCTATATATTTTGCTTTAATTAAAATCAAAATATGCTTCTGAATAATACATTAACTAATTATTGCAAAAGCACAAATAAAAGTCCAACAGGTTACATGTTAGAAAGCCTTATGGATATTCACGAAAGAGAATTATTAAAATTAGAACCCCCTGATGCAGGCATGGTAAGGTTTTCAAAAGGACTTATAAGCAGGGGCTTGTTGCGTTGCGATTATTTTATAACTGCAAGCGGAAAAAGAATAATGGCATTATTTGTTACAGAAGCAGGGCGTAAATTTCTTTCACTGATAATATGATCTTTACGTTTTTGAATAATTAATTTAAGCAAGCTTTTGAGAAGCAAACAAAACTTCTTTCATTTTATCAACATGCTCTTGTATCTCGCTGGCCTTTTCTTTATAATTTTTTGCCATTGAGGCCAACCCTTTTTTACTATTGTCATCATGCATTTTCATTAAAAGGTTTCTGCGTTCTTCCATTATGCGTAGCGCAACCCATAAAGTAGATTCAAATATTTCTCCCTGCTTTATAACAAGATCTTTTTCTGAATAAGAGTGACCTATATGGCAACGGTACCGAACTACTTTTCCGCCACCTTTTTTAGTAATATCCCACAAACCGCCGCCGCAATCAGGGCATGCAAAAAGACTTTTCTCTCCCAGTTGTTTTACATTATCATAATCAACCACCACTCTTTCTGCTATTTCCGATTCAATTATAACATCATCCGGGGCCGGCTTTACTTCCGGGTTGGTTTTTGTTATGCTTTCAATCACTTCTCCCATTTCAGCAAGCCCGATACTATAATTCACTTCCATATTATTAAGCACAGAGAGCGGCATATCAGGATATTCGGCTTCATTGGGGTCCTGTACAATACAAGTCCCGTCACTTCTTTTTATAGCCAGCATCCCTGTGGTTCCATCATCAAGCAAGCCGGTTAATATAACACCAATTGTTCGTGTGCTGTAGGCTGCCGCAGCCGAACGAAATAATACATCAATGGAGGGTCGCCAGCGGTTTTCTTCAGGCCCGCGGCCTAAAATTATTTTATCTTTTTTTACCAATAAATGCAAATTGGGAGCTGCGATATAAATATGATCTTTTTTTATTGTTGCCCCTTCTGTGGCTATCTCGCATTTTAAATCGGTTAATGGCCCCAACTGGTGAAAAAGAAAATCACTGATGCTGGTTCTGGATAAATGCATAACAATAAATACGGCTGCATCCATCCCGGTTTTTAATTGACCAACAAATTCTGACAGTGCACTTAAACCACCGGCAGAAGCGCCAACAACAATTACAAATTTTGGATTACTCATTTTATGATTTTGTATTTCCGAAACAAAAAATTAAATCTTCCTAGGGTTGCATAAAGTTACCCAAATTTTTACTGCGGCAGTGGGATACCCCCTAAATAAATATTGTGATATAATGTAAACTATTATAAATGAAATGAATTAATATTTTCATTCTATCTTTTTAATTTGTACAGCAAAATTCGTTCTACAAATGGGATTCGGATACGATAATCACAGGGAATGTATTTAACCTGCGCCAGTTTTTGTTCCATCGGGGTTTTCACAGCATAAACTTAAAACTAAAGCGTTCTAACCGTGAAACCCCGATGCATGAAGTTCTTTAAATAATTATAAACTAATCTTATAAATCATTAAAGTGCCTTGGCTTAAAGTGCCTTACTATTCCTTCTTCATAATACGATGCACTGCTATGCTCGTAAAAAATAAAATCTTCCGCTAATTTCCATTTACCGCTTACCGGATTGTGATGTATGTAGTTCAGTTTCTGAAAGAGAAACTTTTCCGTAAAAATTGGTATCGCATCAAATGAATCTTTAAACACTTTATGCAATTGCTTTTTCTTTTTTTCTCTTTCAGTAAGTGCATCTTGTAAAATATTTAAGATATATGTATCATTTTCATGTTCCAGCCTGTTTATTATTTCATAAGCCATAAATCTTTTACCATTGGATAGCAGTTTGTTTAAATTAAAACCTGCTTCAGGAAAGTATAATATACAG
>JALYYX010000335.1 GCA_030946075.1 Bacteroidota bacterium
GTGTAATGGCCTTGCACCAAACTGAGCATCGTAACCTTTCTCAGAAATAAATTTTTTCGCCTCTTCAGCTAACTCTAAAGCCAAACCCAGGTTGTTCAATCTTTTTGTTACACCTTTCATTAAAATATCGATGATAGAGAAAATATTTTCTTCTGTAAGATGATTAAATATAACCACATCATCTATTCTGTTCAAAAATTCAGGACTGAAAGTTCTCTTCAGTGATTTTTCAATAACAGCTTTATTATTTTCATCAGCATTTTGCAAACGTGTTGCGGTTTGAAAACCTACACCTTCACCAAAATCTTTTAACTGCCTGGCACCAATATTAGATGTCATGATGATCATGGTATTTTTAAAATCTATCTTTCTGCCAAGGCCGTCAGTTAAAATACCATCATCCAAAACCTGCAACAAAATATTGTAAATATCCGGGTGTGCTTTTTCAATTTCATCAAGTAAAATAACTGAATATGGTTTGCGGCGAACTTTCTCTGTTAACTGTCCACCTTCTTCATATCCTACATAACCTGGAGGTGCACCAATCAAACGGCTGACAGTAAACTTTTCCATGTATTCGCTCATGTCAATCCTTATCAGAGCGTCATCACTATCAAACATATATCTTGCTAGTGCTCTGGCCAATTCCGTTTTACCAACTCCGGTTGGTCCAAGGAAAATAAATGTACCGATTGGCTTTTTAGGATCCTTCAAGCCTACTCTGTTA
The DNA here is from genome assembly GCA_030946075.1 of Bacteroidota bacterium. Taxonomy (GTDB): domain Bacteria; phylum Bacteroidota; class Bacteroidia; order Chitinophagales; family Chitinophagaceae; genus Ginsengibacter. Next base: position 728 of record JALYYX010000335.1, read on the forward strand.
CGCTGAATTGCTTTTACTACTTTTTGTATCGCTTCATCCTGCCCAACTACTGCACCGGTAAGGTCTGTAGCCATTCTGCGTAACTTTTCTGTTTCTGCCTGCACCATTCTTTTTACAGGAATTCCTGTCATCATACTAACCACTTCTGCAATTGCTTCTTCATCAATCGGGAAACGTTTATGTTTACTTTCCTCTTCCCAATCTGCTTTCGCTTTTTCCAGTTCTTCCTGCAATCTTTTTTCAGTATCCCTAAGTGATGCAGCCTCTTCAAAACGCTGGCTCTTAACAACTTTATTTTTTTCAAGCTTTATATCTTCTATCTTTTTTTCAAGCTCTAAAACTTCTTCGGGAACATTAATATTTTTTAAATGAACTCTTGCACCCACTTCATCCAAAACATCAATTGCTTTATCTGGCAATAACCTGTCAGTCATATAACGATCACTTAGTTTTACACAAGCATCAATTGCATCTTCGGTATAGGTAACGTTATGGTAATCTTCGTATTTACTTTTAATATTGGTAAGTATCTGAATTGTTTCATCAACGCTTGGCTGCTCAACCATTACTTTTTGAAAACGACGATCAAGAGCACCATCTTTTTCAATGTACATTCTGTATTCATCTAATGTTGAGGCACCAATACATTGCAATTCGCCTCTTGCCAAAGCAGGTTTAAAAATATTTGAGGCATCCAAAGAACCGCTTGCTCCGCCAGCTCCAACTATGGTATGTATCTCATCAATAAATAAAATTACATCTCTGTTTTTTTCAAGTTCGTTCATAATGGCTTTCATCCTCTCTTCAAATTGTCCGCGGTATTTTGTACCGGCAACTAATGCTGCCAGATCAAGTGATACAACTCTTTTATCAAACAACACCCTGCTCACTTTTCTTTGAATAATTCTTAACGCCAACCCTTCTACTATAGCGGTTTTCCCCACGCCAGGTTCGCCAATTAAAATGGGGTTGTTCTTTTTACGCCTGCTTAATATTTGAGAAACTCTTTCAATTTCTGTTTCACGGCCAACGATAGGATCTAATGCATTGTTCTCTGCAAGCCGCGTTATATCTCTTCCGAAATTATCAAGAACTGGAGTTTTAGATTTGGGTTGACTTGCCGAACCTTTGGTAGCACGCTGTTGTTGTGAATATGATTTTTTTTCTTCATCAAATTCTTCAGGATCATCATCCTGAAATTCTGCTTTAGGATCAGTTTTTACATATCCTAATTCATTTTTGAACATATCATAATCCACATCAAACTGATTTAAAATTTGAGTGGCGATGTTTTCTTTGTTCTTTAAAATTGAAAGCATAAGATGTTCGCTTTCTACCTGAGGGCTTTTGTTTGCCTTTGCCTCAAGCACTGTAATTCTTATAACTTTTTCTGCCTGCTTGGTTAGTGGTAATGAATTTATGTTCGCAATATTTTTTCCCGTTTTATCTTTCACTGCCAATTCAATTTCTTTACGCAGTTCATACAAATCAACGTTGAGAGATTTTAATATTTTGATTGCGGTATTTTCTCCATCACGAATTAAACCTAAAACCAGATGTTCAGTACCAATGAAATCATTTCCTAACCGAAGCGCTTCTTCTCTGCTGTACGATATAATTTCTTTTACCTGTGCTGAAAAATTGTTGTCCATTTTTTCTGTTTATTTATCTATGACAATAATAACGATTAATATTCACTAAAGGTTCTTAAAAACAATCCACACCGTGTTGAAAACCACCCAATAAAAGGTTAAAACCGCGAAGGCATTTTTGCTCAGAGATTTTAAAAGATGATACATTTGCTCTCATGCTTATCAAACAAAACTTTTAATATAATTGTTTAAAGAACTTTGTTACGAATGAAAGTCAAAATTGATACCAAAGAAAAATTTCATGTTATTACTATCCGTGAACAGGTTCTCTCTGCTAATATGACAGAGGAGTTAAGTAAAATGTTGCTTCCGTTTTTAAAAAATGAAATTAAAAACGTGATTCTAAAATTAGATCCGGTTAAAAAGATTGATGAGGCAATTGCTACTACCTTTTTAAATATGCAACAAACATTTTATGACAACAAAGCTTCCTTTGTAATTTGTGGAATTCAAAAAACTGTGCAGGAAACTTTTAATAAATTGAAATTATCAGGAATTATTAATGTAACACCAACAGAAAGTGAAGCCTGGGACATTGTGCAAATGGAAGAAATTGAAAGAGAGTTTTTGGATTAATGTAGGATTTACGAAGTTTGATGTACGATGTCGATGCCAATAAATATTTGAAATAATGGATACAAATGAGATGATAAAGCGGACAAAACAATTTGCGATAGATTGCGCACAC
>JALYYX010000342.1 GCA_030946075.1 Bacteroidota bacterium
GTAACCTGTTTAATAATTTTTTGCTTGTTAACCGTAACATATAAAAGCACAACAATGTATGTAGCCAATAAAATAATTAATAAAACAGCAAATGATTTAAGTGTGTATTTAAGGTATTTATTCAAAAAAGGAAAAGTTTGGGGTAATGAATACAACCAAAGCCTGCTGCAAATTTTAATCCATAGTTAGAATAACTTGCGTAAAAAGGGTATAAAAAATTTCTTACCTTACTATTATTAGTGACCGCAGGTTAATATCAAAAAAAATTGCTTTGGTAAAATCATATAGATTATTTCTGCCTCTTATAATAATCGGGGTTATTATTTTAGCCGGCGTAATAGGCTTTATGATCATTGAAAGATTTAATTTTTTAGATGCACTTTACATGACCGTGGTTACTGTGACAACTGTGGGATATCAGGAAGTGCACAGACTAAGTACTGCAGGACGCATTTTTAATATGTTACTGATAATTTCAAGCTTTGTTACGTTTGCATTTGCACTGGCAAAACTTACTCAATACATTGTAGATGGGGAGATAAATAAATATTTTAAAAACCGAAAAATTATGTCTGCACTTAAAGAATTAAAAGACCATGTAATTGTATGCGGCTATGGACGCAACGGAAAGCAGGCTGCAAAAATTTTGGGTCATCACAAAGTAAAATTTGTTGTAATTGAAAATAATGATGAACGAATAGAAACAGAACTTCTGCCGCAAACTTCGATGCTGTACATAAAAGGAGATGCAACAAATGATGAGGTTTTATTAAGTGCCGGTATTGGAAAAGCAAGAGCTCTTATAACAGCATTGCCTGAGGATGCGGATAATGTTTACATTGTTTTATCTGCACGTTCGCTTAATAATAATATTCAGATAATCAGCCGCTCTTCCAATCCAGGCTCGGCAGCAAAGCTACGAAAGGCAGGCGCAGACAGTGTTATATCTCCTGATAAAATTGGTGGAACACACATGGCAACACTTGTTTCAAAGCCAGATGTAATAGAATTTATTGATTATTTATCAGGAGAAGAAGGCGACTCCATTCATCTTGAATCAGTAGGGTATGAAACCCTTCCGCAGGAATTAAAAGATAAACCACTTCTGGAAATAATGGCCTGGCGCAAAACAGGTGTTAATTGTATCGGAATTAAAGATGCAGATGGAAAATTTATTATTAATCCTCCGGAAGGCACAATTATAAATTCACAAATGAAAGTGATAGTGCTTGGTACCCGCCCTCAAATTGAAGAGATGAAAGGTAATGTTGACCAACATATAGGTTATTAGAAAAGATGTTATATAAATTATTTTCTATTCAAATATTTCTTTGCCTTGAAATTTCAATCATGGAATATGATATTTCAGGTAGTAGTATTCTGTATATTTTTCTTTTTAAACCACCAGTACATTGGCACACCTGTAAGCATAAGAACTACGCCAATTGCCGCCTCACGTGGCCGGCTGTAAATTGTATTAACAACAAGGCCTGCACAAAACAAAATTACAATCGCAGGCACAACCGGATAACCCCAAACCTTATATGGCCTCGGAGCATCGGGCATTCTTTTGCGGAGAATAAAAACACCTAATGTTGTTGCTCCATAATAAATAAATATTGCAAAAATGATCATATCAGTAAGCTGATCGAAGGTTCCCGAAAGAACAAGAATGCATGCCCACACACATTGATACAGCAGCGAATTGCCGGGGGCATGTTTATCATTAAGCTTTGCCACTTTTTTAAAAAACATTCCTTCCTGCGCCATTGCATAATAAGGCCTGCTGCTGGAAAACACAGTTGCATTACAACAACCCAACGTTGTTACCAGGATCAACAATGAAATAAACATTGCTCCATTTCCTCCCCAAAATGTTCTTACAGCTTCTACTGCTGCAATTTTATTTCCTGAATGATAAATACCGTCTAACTCATCTGTGGACAGCAATAACAAATAAGTTGTGTTCACTAAAAGATAAATTGCTATCACACTAAAAATTCCAATGGCAATTCCACTAGGAATATTTTTTTTTGCATCTTTAATTTCGCCTCCAACATAGCCAACAGCAGCCCATCCCTGGTATGCCCAAAATGCAGCCAGCATAGCAGTGAAAAATGCACTGACGGTAACA